>JAAYUB010000006.1 GCA_012517875.1 Acidobacteriota bacterium
CGCACCCACTCCCAAGTCCGGCGCCGCCTTCGCCGCGCTCAGCCCGTCCTCCGGCGCCAGCTTCAGCGCCTGCAGCCCGTCCGGCGACAGCTTCGCGGCGCTGACGCCTTCTTCACCGGCCGTCGGGGTGCGAGCGGCCGCCGCCTGCTGCCAGCCGAGATCGAAGGCGGCCGGGAACTTCTCCAACCGGTCGGGCTGGGCGGCCTCGTCACGCGCCGGCGGCTGCCGGCGCACCGTCTGGGCGTCCGGGGTTCCTTCGGGCTCATCGGGAGAAACAGGCGGTATGCCGGCATCACCGATCTTCATCTGCCCCTCCATGTGCAGTCAATATTGAGTGTATTGTACCACACCGCGACGCCGCGGATCGGTTGCAATGCGCCGCCATCGGGGCTAGCATAAGAGCGACTCCCTGCCTCACAACCCGAACCGGAGGGCGGACGGATGAACCAGCGGCTGGCTGATTTTCTCATTGACCTGGCGGAGAACGCCGCTGTGCGGGCGGCGTTCGAGCGAGATCCGGCCGGCGCCATGGCACAGGCCGGTTTGAGCGCCGCCGAGCAGGCCGCTGTCCGCAGCCGGGACCAGCGGCAGATCCGACTCCTACTCAGCCGGGCGCCGGCCGGGCACCTGACGGTGGTGGGCGCCGGCATCCGGCCCTCGCACCTCACCCCGGAGATCCGCGACGCGATCACCGGCGCCGACCGGGTCTTTCATCAGCTGCCGCCGGAACTCGCCGCCGGCATCCAGCCGCTGAATCCCCGCATCGAGTCGCTGCTCGACCTCTACGCGTCGGACCGGTCGCCGGGCGCAGTCACCGCCGCCATCGTGGAACGCCTACTGGCGCCGGCGCGGGCCGGCGACTCGGTGTGCGCCGTGTTTCACGGACACCCCGGAGTGCTCTGCTACTCCGCCGGCGCCGCCATCCGGCAGGCCCGGCAGGAGGGGCTCGAGGCGGCGATGCTACCCGGCGTCTCGGCCGAGGATTGCCTCTATGCCGACCTGGGCATCGACCCCGCCACCCACGGCGCCCAGAGCTACGAGGCCACCGACTTCCTCGTCCACCGCCGGCGGTTCGATGTCCGCAGCCTGCTGCTGCTCTGGCAGGTGGGCGGCCTGGGCATCTCCGGCCGCCCCTTGCATCATCCCGACCACGGACTGGCCGTGCTGGCCGAGACACTCCGCGTCCACTACCCGCCGGACCACCGCATCGCCGCCTATGAGGCGGCGGCGGACGATGTGTCGCCGCCGTCCGTCCGGTGGCTGACACTGGCCGAGTTGCCGGGCCAGGCGGTGTCGCCGTTCACCACTCTGTACGTGCCGCCGTTGGAGCGCCCCGTCGCCGATCCGGACGTTATCGCCCGGCTCCAGGCGGACGCCGACGCCCCGCGTGACCCCCAATGAGTGGCGGTTCGCTGGATGTCGTGGGCACCGGGATCCGGGCCGTCGCCCAGGTGACGGCCGAGGCCCGGCGCCGCATCGAGGCGGCCGATCTCGTCCTCTACGCCACGGACACGGTGACCGCCCGCTGGATCGAGCGGCTGAATCCCCGCGCCGAGTCGCTGGACCGGCTCTACGCACCCGGCGAGCCCCGCCGGGTGACCTACGAGCGGACCGTGGCCCGGATCCTCGAGGCGGTCCGGCAGGGACGGCGTGTGTGCGCGGCGTACTACGGGCATCCCGGCGTTTTCGTCTACGCCACCCACGCGTCGCTGCGGCTGGCGCGCGCCGAAGGGTACTCGGCGCGGATGCTGCCGGCGGTTTCGGCGTCCGACTCCCTGTTCGCCGACTTGGGCGTCGATCCGGGGCACCGGGGCTGCCAGAGCCACGAGGCCACCGACTTCCTCTCCCATCACACGGTGTTTGATCCGGCGGTGCCGCTGATCCTGTGGCAGGTGGGCATCATCGGGGACTGGGGCTACGGCGGGCGCCCCAACCGCACGGGCCGGCGGATGCTGCTGGAGAAGCTCCTCCCCGCCTACGGGCCCGAGCACGAAGTCGTCCTGTACCAGGCCGCCCAGTACGCCGCCTGCCCCTTCCTCGTAGCCCGCTTTCCGCTGCGCCGGCTCGAGGCCGTGCCCGGCGACCCGTACTGCACGCTGTGCGTGCCGCCGACGGGCACCAGCCGGCCGGACCGCGGAGTCGCGGCGCGGCTGGGACTGACGTTACCGGAAGAGTGAGCGCTCTCCATCGCGCCCACCGGGCGCGGATTCGGGCTCGCCGGGATCTCTCCATGTGGGGATGCAGACGGTCGAACGGGATGCGGGGCCGATGAGACCAACCGTCATCACGCGAACGGGACCAGCGGCTGTCAGGCCGCGAGCCCCCGGCATCAGCCGCGGGTCATCGAATCCAGAAAGTCCTTGTTGGACTCGGTCTTGCGCAGTTTGTCCGCCAGCAGCTCCATGGCTTCCACCGTGGACAGGGGGCTGAGCACCTTGCGCAGCACCCAGATCTTGTTCAGCTCCTCCTTTGACTGGAGCAGCTCCTCCTTGCGGGTGCCGGACTTGTTGATATCCATGGCTGGGAAGATGCGGCGCTCGACCAGCTTGCGGTCAAGGTTGATCTCCATGTTGCCGGTACCCTTGAACTCTTCGAAGATCACGTCGTCCATGCGGCTGCCGGTGTCCACGAGCGCGGTGGCCATGATGGTCAGCGAGCCGCCCTCCTCGATGTTGCGCGCCGAGCCGAAGAAACGCTTCGGGCGCTGCAGGGCGTTGGAGTCGATACCGCCGGAAAGCACCTTGCCGCTGGGCGGTACGATGGAGTTGTAGGCGCGGGCCAGGCGGGTGATGGAGTCGAGCACGATCACCACGTCCTTGCCGTATTCGACGAGGCGCTTGGCCTTCTCGATGACCATCTCGGCGACCTGGACGTGCCGTGAGGCCGGCTCGTCGAACGTGGAGCTGACCACCTCGCCGTCGACCGAGCGGCGCATGTCGGTGACCTCCTCGGGGCGCTCATCGATGAGGAGCACGATCAGGTAGATCTCCGGATGGTTGGCGGTGATGGAGTTGGCGATGGACTGCATGAGCATGGTTTTACCGGTGCGGGGAGCGGCGACGATGAGGCCGCGCTGCCCCTTGCCGATGGGCGCCAGCAGGTCCAGCACCCGGCCGGTCAGGTTGTCCGGCACCGTCTCCAGTTTGATGCGCTTGTCGGGGTAAACGGGCGTCAGGTTGTCGAAGAAGATCTTGTTCCGCACCTCGCTGGGATGCTCGAAGTTGATCGCCTCGACCTTGATGAGGGCGAAGTAGCGCTCCCCTTCCTTTGGGGGGCGGATCTGGCCCGAGATGGTGTCGCCGGTGCGCAGGTCGAATTTTCGGATCTGGGACGGCGACACGTAAATGTCGTCCGGGCCGGGCAGATAGTTGTAGTCGGGCGAGCGGAGGAAGCCGAAGCCGTCGGAGAGGATCTCCAGCACGCCTTCGGAGAAGATCAAGCCGCTCTTCTCGGTCTGCGCCTTCAGGATCTGGAAGATCAGTTCCTGCTTGCGCATGCCGGAGACGCCCAGGATGCCGAGGTCCTTGGCGATGCGGGTGAGCTCGCCGATGGACATCTCCTTCAGCACCGCGATATTGAATGCCTTCTCGTCGCTTTCCGTCTCCATCTCGTTTTCGTTGTAATCGATGTCGGACATGGGAACCTCCTTATATGTCCTGTGATTGTTCATTTCTGATGAAACGCTGCAGCCGCCCCAGCAACTCCAGCCGGCCAAGCTCCGTCAGCGCGGAGAAAGGCAGGATGTCCCGGCCGGGGAACGCCGTCCGCAGCTCGCGCAGGCTGGCTGACCGGGCGTTGCCGGACAGCTTGTCGGCCTTTGTGGCCACAACCACGTACTCGGCCGACTGCGCCTCCAGCCACTCCCGCAGGGTCCGGTCCAGCGGCGAAAGCGCGTGGCGGATGTCCACGAGCAGGATCACCAGCCGGCGCCGCGAATCGTCGGCGAAATACTCCCGGATCATCCGGTCCCAGGAGCGGCGCTCGGCTTCGGCTATCTTTGCGTAACCGTAACCGGGCAGATCCACCAGATAAAAAGAACCGTTGATCCTGAAATAATTGATCCCGCGAGTCTTGCCCGGGGTGCCGCTGACCTTGGCGACGCCGCGCCGCTTCAGCAGCGTGTTGATCAGGCTCGACTTGCCCACGTTGGACCGGCCGACGACGGCGATCTCCGGGAGGCGCTCCCGCGGATAACCGGACGCCGACCGCGCGCTGGTCACGAACTCGACCGCCGTGAATTTCACCCGTTGAATCCCGGTCAGTTGGCGATGTGCCCTTCCTTGACCTCACCGTCGATCGCGGCAGGGGCTTTTTTGTCAAGGGTCTGCAGGGGGCCGGGCAGCCGCTCGAGGGCCAGGCCCAGGACCTCGTCCATGGTCTCGACGAAATGGACCTCCAGCTCGTCCCGGACCTCCTCCGGGATTTCCTGAATGTCCTTGCGGTTGTCGGCGGGCAGCGCCACGTGCTTGATGCCCGCCCGATGCGCGGCCAGAATCTTTTCCTTCACGCCGCCGATGGGCAGCACCTGGCCGCGCAGGGTGATCTCGCCGGTCAGGGCCACGTCCCGGCGGACAGGGATCCCGGTCAGAGACGAGACAATGGCGGTGGCCATGGTGATCCCCGCGCTGGGGCCGTCCTTGGGAATCGCCCCTTCGGGGATGTGCACGTGGATGTCTTCGTTCTTGTAGAATTCGGGATTGATGTGGAAGGTCACCGCCCGCGAGCGCACGTAGCTCAACGCGGCGTGAGCCGACTCCTGCATCACTTCGCCGATCTTCCCCGTCAGGGTCAGCTTGCCGGTGCCCGGCATCCGGGTGACCTCGGTGAGCAGGATCTCGCCGCCCATATCGGTCCAGGCCATGCCGGTGGCCACGCCCACCTCGCTCTTCTCCTGCGACTTCTGCAGGCGGAAGCGGATGGGGCCGAGCAGCTTCTCCAGCAGCGGCGGGTCCACCGCCACCCGGTGGGAGCGGCCCTTGGAGAGGATCTCACGGACTACCTTGCGGCAGACGCGGCCGATCTCGCGCTCCAGGTTGCGCACGCCCGATTCGCGGGTGTAGTGGCGGATGATCCCCAGCAGCGCCTCGTCGGTGAAGACGATCTGCCGCGCGGACAGTCCGCTGGCCTCGCGCTGCTTCCCGACGAGGAAGCGCTTGGCGATTTCCAGCTTCTCCCGCTCGGTGTAGCCGGAGATTTCCAGAATTTCCATCCGGTCCTGCAGCGGGCGCGGAATGGCGTGGAGCACGTTGGCCGTGCAGATGAACATGACCCGGCTCAGGTCGTACTCGGTGTCGATGAAGTGGTCCAGGAAGTGGGAGTTCTGTTCGGGATCGAGCACCTCGAGGAGCGCCGCCGACGGGTCGCCGCGGAAGTCCACGCTCATCTTGTCCACTTCGTCCAGCACGAACACGGGGTTCTGCGTGCCTGCCTTCTTCATCATCTGGATGATCTGGCCGGGGAAGGCGCCGATGTAGGTGCGCCGGTGGCCGCGGATCTCCGCCTCGTCACGGACGCCGCCCAGCGACAACCGCACGAACTGGCGACCCGTGGCGCGGGCGATGGAGCGCCCCAGCGATGTCTTGCCCACGCCGGGCGGGCCGACGAAGCAGAGGATGCTGCCTTGGCTCTTGCGCGACATCTGGCGCACCGCCAGGTATTCGAGGATGCGCTCCTTGATCTTCTCCAACCCGTAGTGGTCGGCTTCCAGGATCTTCTCCGCCTTGCCGATGTCGCGGATCTCGCGCGACTTCTTGTTCCACGGCAGGCTCAGGAGCCAGTCCACGTAGTTGCGGGAGACCGTGGATTCGGCCGACATGGACGGCATCGCCTCGAGACGGCGGATTTCCTTCAGGACCTTGGCTTCGGCGTCCTGGGTCATGCCGGCCTTGGCCACCTTTTCCTTCAGCTCATCGATCTCGGACGTCTGCTGGTCCTCGCCGAGCTCCTTCTGGATGGCCCGGATCTTCTCGTGCAGATAGTACTCTTTCTGGGCCTTCTCCATCTGCTCCCGGACCCGGCCCTGGATCGACTTGTCCAGCTTGAGCTTCTCGATCTCGAAGCGGATCAGCTCGATGATCTTCGCGAAGCGCTCCTCCGGGTGGTCGATCTCCAGCAGCTCCTGTTTCTCCTTGATGCCGATGGGGATGTTGCCGCTGATCGTGTCGGCGACCTTGTTGAGGTCGGGCCCCTTGATCACGCGGCTCATGGCGTCGGCGTTGAAACTGGGGTTGATCTTGACGTATTCGCTGAACACCTCGAGGAGTTGTTCGCGGATGGCCTCCGCCCGGCCGGGGCTCACCTGCTCCGGCTCCAGGAGTTCGGCCTCCACCATGAAGAAACCCGGATCGTGGGTGGTGGAGACGATCCGGCCCCGCTGCAGCCCCTCGACCAGCACCTTGATGTTGCCGTCGGGCAGCTTCAGGTTCTGGATGATCAGGGCCATGGTGCCCACGGTGAAGATGTCGCCGGCCTGCGGCTCGTCGGTGGCCGGGTCCTTCTGGGTGGCCAGGAAAAGGTAGCGCTCGTTGCGCAGAGCGTACTCCAGCGCCTTGACCGACGACTCCCGGCCGATGATGAACGGGAACATGGTCTGGGGGAACACGACCACGTCGCGGATGGGGATCAGGGGCAGCTTCATCATGCGGCTGGTGGCCACGGCGGACGACTCCTCAACTGGCTTTGCGGAGCAGCTTGCGGATCAGCTCCTTGTTGCGCACCGCCTCGGCGGTGATGCGGATCCCATCGGAGATCTGGCTGGACGGCAGCTCGAACATCAGGTCGAGCATCAGGTCCTCCAGGATCATCCGCAGGCCGCGGGCGCCGAGCTTCCGCTCGATGGCCATGTCGGCCACCGTCTCGAGGGCCGCCGGCTCGAACTCCAGCTCCGCGCCCTCGAATTCGAACACCTTCTTGTACTGGCGCACCAGGGCGTTCTTCGGCTCGGTCAGGATCTGGATCAGCGCATCGCGTGCCAGCTCCTCCAGGACGCCCAGCACCGGCACGCGCCCGACGAACTCCGGGATCATCCCGTACTTGATCAGGTCCTGGGGCTGGGTCTGGGCCATCAGGTAGCCCTGGTACTCCTGGACGGAGGCATCCGCCTCCTCGGAACGCACGAAACCGATGCTCTTCTTGCCGACGCGCCGCTCGATGAGCTTCTCCAGCCCGACGAAGGCGCCGCCGCAGATGAACAGGATGTTCGTGGTGTCCATCTGGATGAACTCCTGGTGGGGGTGCTTGCGCCCCCCCTGCGGCGGAACGTTGGCCACGGTCCCCTCCAGGATCTTGAGCAGCGCCTGCTGGACCCCTTCGCCGCTGACGTCCCGGGTGATGGAGGGATTTTCGTCCTTCCGGGCGACCTTGTCGATCTCGTCGATGTAGATGATCCCGCACTGGGCCCGTTCCAGGTTGCCGTCGGCGTTCTGCAGCAGCCGGAGCAGGATATTCTCCACGTCCTCGCCCACGTAGCCGGCCTCGGTCAGGGTGGTGGCGTCGGCGATGGCGAAGGGGACGCTCAGCTTCTTGGCCAGCGTCTGCGCCAGCAGCGTCTTGCCCGAACCGGTGGGCCCGATGAGCAGGATATTGCTCTTTTGGAGCTCGACGTCGGCGGCGTCACGCTTGCCCTTGCGGTAGTGTTCGATGCGCCGGTAGTGGTTGTACACGGCCACGGCCAGCTTCTTCTTGGCCAGCTCCTGGCCGATGACGTATTCGTCGAGAAACTTCTTGATCTCCTTCGGCCGGGGAATCTCCTCCTTGAGGATGTCGAGGTCGGCGTAGGAGTCCTCGGCAATGATCTCCTCGCAGATGCGTACGCAGTCGTCACAGATGAAGACCGACGGGCCGGCGATCAGCTTGCGGACCTCCTTCTGCGACTTGCCGCAGAAGGAGCAGTTCAGGTTGCTGCCGCGGGTTTGGTCCTTGATCATCGTCGCGCTCCGGTTCAGAGTCCCTGTTTGGTGATGACCTTGTCGATCAGGCCGTAAGCCACTGCTTCGTCCGCACCGATGATGTAGTCGCGCTCCACGTCGCGGAGGATCTTGTCCATGGGTTGCTTCGTGTGCCGGCACAGGATGTCGCAGGTGATTTCCTTGAGGCGGAGGATCTCCTTGGCGTGGATGTCGATGTCGGTAGCCTGTCCGGACAGGCCGGACATGAACGGCTGGTGGATGAGGATGCGGCAGTTGGGCAGGGCGTACCGCTTGCCCGGGGCACCGGCGGCCAACAGCAGGGCGGCCATGCTTGCCGCCTGGCCGATGCAGATGGTCACCACGTCGGGCTTGATGAACTGGATCGTGTCGTAGATGGCCAGCCCCGCCGTGATGGACCCGCCCGGTGAGTTGATGTAGAGGGAGATGTCCTTTTCGGGGTCCTCGGCCTGGAGGAACAGCATCTGGGCGATCACCAGATTGGCGATCTCATCCGTCACGGGGGTGCCCAGGAAGATGATATTGTCCTTGAGCAGCCGCGAATAGATGTCGTACGCCCGTTCGCCCCGGTTGGTCTGTTCGACGACGATGGGAACCAGTGCCACGGTCAACCTCCTGCGGTCGGGACCGGCGCCGGCGGCCGGCCATCAGATATTAGATGTCGGAACCGGCCGCGGAGTTTATTCCGCGGCTTCCTGAGTCTGGCCTTTTGCCTTGCCCCGGGACCTGGCCTTAGGCTTGGCCTCGGCTTGGGGGGCGTGGTCGTGGTCATGCGCGTGGTCGTGGCCGCAGCCGGGGCCGTGCACGTGCTCCGCCTCGGCCGGCGGTTCGGTGATCCGGGCGGCGGCGACAACCACCGCCAACGCCCGGCGCAGCTTCAGGCCGTTCTTGAGCCGGTTCAGCGCCTCTTCGTCGCGGATCATTTCCGCCTTCAGCGCCTCGGGCGCCTGGCCGCGGGCGGCGGCCACGCGGGCCATCTCGGCCTCCACGTCCGCGTCGGTGATTGTGACACCTTCCTTCTCGGCGATCTTGTTCAGCACCATGGTCTCGCGGACCGCCCGCTGCAGGTTGGGCGCCTGTTCCGCCCGGATCGCCTGCCAGTCGAGTTTGCCCACGTCCGTGGCGCTCATGCCGCGCTGCATCAGGTCGTTGACCGCCGGCAGCGCGAAATCGGAGAAGGCGGCCTCGGTCAGGGTGTCCGGCACGGGGAAGTCGTAACCGGCCAGCAGGGCCTCGGTCACCCGGCGCTCCAGCTCGCGGCGGTTGTGGTCGGCCACCGACTCACGGAGTTCCGCCTCGACGCGGGCGCGGAATTCGTCGAAGGTCTTGAAGTCGCCCATGGACTGGGCGAATGCGTCGTCCAGCGCCGGCAGCACACGCTCCTTGATCTCCTGGACCGTCAGCCGGACGGTCGCGGTCTTGCCGGCCAGGCGGTGGTCGTGGTAGTCGGCGGGGAATTCGAGGTCGAATGTCCGCGTCTCGCCGACAGCCTGCCCCTCGGCCTTCAGGGCCACCAGCGAGTGCTTCAGGTTCTCCTCCACGAGCAGGTACATCCGTTCGTCCCTGACCGGCTCGGCCTGCCCGGCCACGGCGGCCTCGAACACGGCGGCGAGGAAGTCGCCCCGCCGCGCGGGCCGGCCCGTGACCTCCTGGAGCGACGCGCGGGCCTGGCGCCGCCGCTGGATCTCGTGCTCCACGAGCTGCGGGTCGAAGGCGGCGTCGCGGTGGGCGACCTCCAGACCCCGGTAATCCCGCAGCTCGAAATCGGGCAGCACCTCGAAGGCCACCACGGCTTTGAGCGCGCCGCCGAAATCGTAATCGGACTCCACCACCTCCGGCGTGCTCACCGGCTTGAGGCCGGTCTCCTCGAGGGCCTTGGGCAGGGAGTCCTTCATCACCTGCTCCACCACTTCCTGGACGATGGCGGTCTTGAACCGCCGCTCCAGCAGGCCCACCGGGGCCCGACCCGGCCGGAAACCGGGCAGCACGGCGATCTTCTTCATGTCATCGATCACCTTCTGCCGGACCGCTTCCGTCTCATCGGGCGCGATTTCCAGATTCAGAACCTTGCGGCATCCGCTGCTTTCACCCAACGTTACCTTCACGTGCGACCTTCCTTTCGATAGGGTGTGGAATCCGTCATGGCGGGAACGGACCAAAAATTTGGTGCGAAAGGGGGGAGTTGAACCCCCACACCCTTGCGGGTACTAGATCCTAAGTCTAGCGCGTCTGCCAATTCCGCCACTTTCGCAGACACAGGCGACTGACTCTATAGATGCATGATACGACATTCGGGTGTAGGTATCCAACTTGATGTCCGGAAGATGGGTGGCAAATCCCGATCGCTGAATTGAGTTGAATAAGGAAATATGGTGAGCCGTGGAGGAATCGAACCTCCAACCTAGTGATTAAGAGTCACTTGCTCTACCAATTGAGCTAACGGCCCACCGAATGTAAATAACAACCTGATGATTCTGACGGTTGCCCGGGGAAGGAAGCGGGTGTTCCCGAAGCAAGACCCTAACTATACTCAAACTTCTCGGTTTGTCAATGGGAAAATCGTCCGCCTTCCCCCGCGCTCGCTCTCGCGGCTTGACAGCCGGGGGCATCTTCCCGATAATGGTAGCCCGCCTGACACAAGCCCTTCAAGGAGAACGGCATGGACCCCAAGACGCTCATCGATCCGGCCGGCGGAGTCTTCTATTTCCTGTTCCTGGCCATGAGTCTGGCCGGAGTGGGCATCTTCGTCCGGCGCCTCCGCGGCAAGTGGCTGCTGCTGCGCCGCGCCGCGTCGGAGGACCGCTTCAACCGCTGGGGGGAGCGGATCCGGGCGACCCTGGTCCACGTCGTCGCCCAGGCCCGCATCCTGCGGGATCCGGCCACGGGGCTGATGCACGCGTTCATCTTCTGGGGATTCTGCGTGCTGGCCATCCACACCACCTCGCTGTTTCTGGGCACGTGGATCCCCGGTCTGGACTTCGAGCGGCGCCTCGGCGCGGCCTACGCCTGGCCCAAGGACCTGTTCATCGTGCTAGTGGCCCTGGCCGTGCTCTGGGCCGTCTTCCGCCGCGCCGTGCTCCGGCCGGCGCGGGTGGAGTCGTCGGGCGAGGCCTACCTGGTGCTGGGCCTGATCCTGCTCCTGATGCTCACCGACATGGGCGCCGAGGCCGCCCTTCACGCAGCCGGTGTCCCCACCTACGGCTTCCTGGGCGCCGCCCTGGGCCCGCTCGTCGCCGGCTGGAGCCGGACGGGCCTGCAGGCGCTCTACGCCGGCTCCTTCTGGATCCAGGCCGCCACGATCCTGTGTTTCCTCAACCTCCTCCCCGGATCGAAGCATTTCCACGTCATCACCTCGCTGCCCAACGTCTTCTTCCGAAAGCTGGAACCGGCCGGACGGCTCCGGACGCTGAACCTGGAGGACGAGAACGCCGAGAGCTTCGGCGTGGCCAAGGCCCAAGAGCTGGACTGGAAGGTGCTCCTGGACGTCTACTCCTGCACCGAGTGCGGCCGCTGCCATGAGCACTGCCCCACCCACACCACCGACAAGCCGTTGTCTCCCAAGCGAATGAATGACCACCTCAAGGCGTTCATCTACAAGCACGAGAAGGCGCTGACCGGCGCGCCGGCCGGCGAGGTGCCCGACCTGTTCGCCGCCGGCGCCGTGGGCGAGGACGAGATCTGGGCGTGTACCACCTGCGGCTTCTGCGAGGACGCCTGTCCGCTGTTCATCGAGGAGGTCCAGTGGATCGTGGACTTCCGGCGCTACAAGACCCTGACCGAGAGCCGCTTCCCCGAGGAGTTGACCAAGGCGTTCCGCGGGCTGGAGACCAACTCCAATCCGTGGGGGATCGGCGCCCACAAGCGGGCCGAGTGGGCCGAGGGGCTCGGCATCCCCACGGTGGGCGAGGCCGATTCCTTCGAATGGCTGTTCTACGTGGGCTGCTCCGGCAGCTTTGACGAGCGGAACCGGAAGGTGGCCCAGGCGTTCGCCCGGCTGCTCCAGAAGGCGGGCGTCTCGTTCGCCATCCTGGGCGAGGCGGAGGGGTGCTGCGGCGACGCCGCCCGGCGCACCGGCAACGAGTACCTGTTCCAGACCCTGGCCCAAGCCAACATCGAGATCTTCAAGGAGGCCGGTGTCCGAAAAATCGTCACCACCTGCCCCCACGGCTTCAACACCCTCAAACATGAGTACCCGCAGTTCGGCGGCGAGTTCGAGGTCTGGCATCACTCCCAACTGCTGGAACGCCTGGTGCAGGAGGGCCGGCTCAAGCCCGGCCGCCGGCTGGACCTGGATGTGGCCTTCCACGACTCCTGCTACCTGGGACGCTACAACGGCATCTACGACGCGCCCCGCAACGTGATGGCTGGGATCGAGGGGGTGAAAGTGTCGGAACTGGCACTGCACCACCGCCAGGGATTTTGCTGCGGCGGCGGCTGCGGGCGCATCTTCATGGAGGAAAGCCTCGGCTCCCGCATCAACCACCGCCGGATCGAGCAGGTGCGCGACTCCGGCTGCGCCACCGTGGCCCTGGCCTGCCCGTTCTGCAACACCATGCTCTCCGACGCGGTGAAGGAGAAGGAGCTGGAGGGCGTCGCGGTCCGCGACATCGCCGAAATCCTGCTCGAGGCTGTTGAATAACCGGCGGAGTTCGGATACCATGGACGCATCCACCCATTCCGCGGGCGCCCGATGTCGCCGCGGAGGCGTCGATGCCTGAAGGCAATTTCTGGATCAATATCGGCGGCTGCCTCGTGCTGGCGGGAGCGGCCGTCACCGCTATCATCCTGGTGGTCGTATTCGCCCGCCGCCACCGCCGCCACGAGCTGGCCGGCGCCAAGCGGGCATTTGAGGACTGCCTGGCCCAGCTCCGCAAGGATCCCAGGAACGCCGACCTGAAGCGTGAAGCCGTCCAACTCGGGCAGTGCTACTCCCGGCTGAGCATCGGCCGGGACGGGCGGCCCGCGTTCGACGAAGCGGCGCTGAACAAGGCCGTTGCCACCGTCTGTCCGCCGGAACTCTATCCGCCGCCCGCCGAGGACAGTCTCGAATTCCGGCTGGAACAACTGGATCGCTACCGCCGGCGCGGCCTGATCACGGAACCGGAATACAAGCAGAAGCGGGCAGCACTGTTGGCCGGTTCCCCGCCGGCCGTGGACCGCTGGGGGCAAAAGCTCGACCACAACTGACGCTCGCCGGCCACGACGGGGATGCCAGCGGCGAACGGCCGTTCGCCCCGGCGGCAGTTTGGTGCCGGCCGGGAACGGACTCCTCACACAGCCAGACTGATCACCGGCAGCCGGACGGTGAAGCAGGTGCCCTTGCCCAGTTCGCTGGCCACCTCGATCCGGCCGCCGTATTTCTCCACCGTGACCTTGACGATGGCCAGGCCCAGTCCCGTCCCCTCCTTCTTCTCGTGCTTGGCGTTGGAGGCCCGGTAGAACTCCTCAAAGATGCGCTGCTGCTCGTCGGGCGGGATGCCGATCCCCGTGTCGGCCACCTCCAACCGGTAAAAATGATCCGGCTCCAGCCGGCCGGTCACCTTTACCACGCCGAACTCGGGCGTATAGGTGATGGCGTTGCTCACCAGATTCACCACGATCCGTTCCAGGTCCTGGCTGTCACCGCGGAAAATGGCATCGTGGCTGTCTAACTGAATCTCCAGGCGCACCTCTTTATGGGCGGCGTGAGTCCCCAGGTCTCCGGTGACCTTCCGGATCACCGCCTCCAGGGGGATGTCCAGTTTCTCCTCCTCGGCCACCGGCTGCCCGCCCCGGATCAGGTCCAACAGCTCGTTGATCAGACCCAGCAGCTCGTTCAACCGGCTGCTGGAGCGGCGGGTGAGCTCCATCACCTTGGCGGACGCCTCGCCGGCCAGACCATCCAGGATCACCCGCAGCATGCTCTGGGTGGCGGCCAGCGGGCTGCGGATCTCGTGGGAGACGATCCGGACGAAGCGGGTCTTGGACTCGTCCGCCCGGCGCAGCCCGTCATAGGCGTCGCTGAGGTGGTCCTGCAACTGCATCAGCTTCTCCTCGCCCTGGCGCAGGTGCTGGATCACCGTGGTGGACAGATAGACGGTCAGCAGAATCAGGATCGAGAACGAGCCGAGGAACAGCAGGAGGGAGTACAGGTTGTCGTAGCGCGGCGAAGGCAGGAATCCGGGCAGCTGGATGGGCGGATAAAACCCGGCGTATTCCAGCATGGCCATCCCCGAAATGATGACAATGGCGATGAGCCCGTGACGCAGGCACGCCCGGCGGCTCACCAGCATGCCGGCCAGGATCACGTGGAAGATGAAGAACGGGAGGAAGGGGCTGTCGAGCCCCCCGGTGATGTGGCAGAGAACCGCCAGCGCCAGCCAGTCCAACAGGATCTGCAGGTGGAGGCTGCGCTTGGAGCCCAACTGGGACAAGCCGATGCGGACTAGAACGTTGTAGGCCAGGATGGCCAGGCCGACGCCGATCACGGGAACGGTGCGCATCTCGGGCAGGACCAGCGCCGCGACCAGGCCGAACAGGATCACCGCCCCGCCCGCGATCCAGCGCAGCCGGACCAGCCAGTGGGCGCGTTCCTCGACGGCTTTGTCCAGCGGGATGATGCGGATTTCCATTTCGGCTCCCGTTCTTCACGCCCGGTCCCGGCTCCGGCGGGACCGGACAAGCTGGCGCGATTCAGTCCGGGGCGTTCACGTTATATTATCTTCCGATGGCCCGCCCATGAGAAGACATTCCTGAACGTTCGTTTCCCTGGGGGCCGCGGCCGGACTGCGGGCGCCGGACCTTGCCGGGGGAAAGTCCGCCGCCGGTTCGCCAGGCCGGGTTTGCAGCTCGATCCAGATCCGTTCGACCAGCTCCCGCGCTGCCGCCGCCACCGGCGGGGTCAGCCCCTCGCCAAAGGTGGTCGCATCGGCGATCTCGATGCCGTAGATGGTCACGGTCCGCGGCATGGGGATGGCCAGCCGGGATGCCAGGTCGAAGGCGGTGGCGACATGGATCTCGTGGCCGCACACCAGCCGCGCGCTGCCGGCCACGTCGTCGAGGGCCAGCCGGCGGATCCGCCCGGGAACTGGATCCGGTACGGTGAGGCTGTCCACCAGGACCGCCCGCGGAAAACCGGCCATGAGATCGATGAGCTCGAAACCGCCCCGGGCGCTGGTCCGCACCTCCACCCCCGGCTGCGGTCGGCAAGCCAGCCGGGCCTCCAGGTCCGCCGCGACCGCCAGTCCGGCGGCGTCATCGCCCAGGATGGGATTGCCCAGCCCCAGCACCAGCACGCGTCGGGCGGCAGCCGGGCCGGCCTGGACGGCTTCGGGTCTCACCGGCAGGCCTCAGACGGTCGCCGGCTTGGGCACGCCGGCGCGGACGGTCTGGCGCTCCCGCGCGGCCTCGAGCACGGCCACGATGTACTTGGACACGGGCCGGAAGATCAGGTGGGCCCATTTGCCGAATGGGACCTCCACGATGAGCATGGGCACCGCGATCATTAGGTGCACGACGTACGCGATGTAGGTCGGCCAAGCCAGGTCCATCAGCCGGAAAATGTTCACCACGATGCCGGACAGCGCGGTCAATAGAAGCAGAATGAGGAACATCCAGTCGGTGGGATGGGAAAACCGATGGATGGGCTCCTTCTTCTCCAGCCGGCCGCGGATGGCCAGCAGGGTGACCGCCAGCAGCATGAGCGTCGCGTAGTAGCCCGGGATGCTCGTCCAGTGAAACTCGGCCCTGTCCACCTGAAAGATGGGCAGGAGCAGCACCACGAGCAGCAGCATCGTGCCGTAGCCCGTCACCAGCAGGAAATGCTGCAGCCATTTCAGGCGGGTGTCGTTGTCGCACTCCAGCCAGCGCCGCTGGGTCAGCCCGTGCACCACCATCTGGTAGAACTTGGTGAACCAGAGCGTGAAGGGGATCCGGACGCCTTTCTCGCCCCGGACGACGAAGTAGATCATCCGGAACGCGTTGGTCCACAGCAGCAGCCCGAGGACGACGGCCAGCACCCAGTCGCCGATGTGGACCCATTCGGTGTTGGCGAAAATGGCGACGCGGACATGCTCGCGCGCCGCCACCGGCAGGTCGCGGAAACCGAACGGGATACCCAGCCAGCCGGGCACCACGAACAGCGCCAGCACCAGCAGCGCCCCGGCCGCCAGCAGACCGATTTCCCAGGCCTTGCTGAGGTACAGCTTGCGGGACAAACCGGTGAAATCGTACTGCGCCGTCAGCCAGCGGCGGGTGGCCATCATCAGCTCGCCCGGGAAGGCCTCCCGTGGACAGGTGTCGGAGCACGTGCCGCAGTAGTAGCACAGCCACGGCTCGGGCGCCTCCACCAGCTTGTCGCGCAAACCGAGCTGGAGGTAGCGGATCATCCGGCGGGGAAAGACCGTGTCGTCCTTCGACAGCGAGCAGACGGCGGTGTAGTTGCCGCAGTTGAAGCACTTGTTGATCGTGTCGGCGCCATACCCGGCCACCTCGGCGGCCAGGCGGGGATCCACTCGGCTGCCCATCCTCATACCTCCTTCAACCGGTAGCAATAATAGTCGCCACGCAGTTCGTCCTCGACCAGCTTGCCGTATCGGCGCATGGCCATGACGTTCCAGACCACCTCCTCCGATGGCAGGTCGCACCGGGCGGCCAGCTCGGGAATGGTCCGCGGCGCATCCCGCAACGCCTCGAGGAGCGCCTTGCGGACCTGGGTCTGCCGCTTGAAGTACTCTTTCTGCTCCGGCGTGCGCTCGCCCTGGCGTTCGCGCAGGATGTCGATGGGCCGCTTGGCCCTGGCGCTGCGGCCCGCGCCGTCGGCCGGAGCGGCCGATTCGTCAGCGATCGGACCGGCGATGGGTTGTTCGCTTTCCGACATGGTGGCTCTCCCTGCCGTCATGATCCGCCCGATCCGCCTCGCGGCGGAGCGGGCCGGGTTTTCAGTGAACCTTGGCCGGTTCGATGAAGCGCTCGTGGTAGCGCGTCGCCTCCAGATAGATGGCGGCCTCCATGGCCGCGGCGCCGGCCTCGACGATGGCGTCCGGGATGTCCTTGGGACCGGCGGCCACGCCGGCGACAAACACCCCGCGCCAACTGCTCAGCACCGGGCTGATCTTCGGCGAGATGGAGCGGAAGAAGCCGTCCTCGTCGAGCTCGGCGCCCAACACTCCTTCGCCCTGCCAGGCCGGGATCAGCCCCTGGGACAGCACCACCAGGTCGTAGCGCTCCTCGGCCACCCGTCCCTCCTCGTCCAGCAGCTCCACGCGGAGGAGCAGGTCCTTGTTCTCCAGCTCGTTGATTCGGGCCACCTTGCCTTTCACCACACGGACGCCCTCCTGCATGACCCGGCGGTAGAACTGCTCGTAGCCCTTGCCGAAGGCCCGAATGTCCATGTGGTAGATCGTCACGTCGACGTCGTGGATGTAGTGCCGCAGCAGCAGGGCCTGCTTCAGGGCATACATGCAGCACACCCGCGAGCAGTATGGCACGCCGATGGAGCGGTCGCGACTTCCCGCGCACTGGACATAGGCGATGCGGCGGGGCACCTTGCCGTCGGACGGCCGCAGCGGCCGCCCGTAAGGGCCGTTCGACGACTGGATCCGTTCCATGGCCATCGGGTTCATCACGTTGATGAACTTGCCGCCGCCGTACTCCGCCTTGCGCTCCATGGGGGTGATGTGCAGGCCGGTGGTGATAATGACGGCGGCCACCTCCACTTCCACGTCCTCCGGCTGCTGGGTGTAATCGATGCAGCTGGCCGGGCAGGCCTTCTCGCACCGGCCGCAGAAGGTGCAGTAGGTCGGATCCAGCACCGCCACCTGAGGGATGGCATTGCCATGGGCGATGTAAATGGCCCGGCGCGCACCCAGGCCGTAATCGAACTCGTGGGGCACGTCCACCGGGCAGACCAGTTCGCACTGGCTGCAGCCGATGCACTTTGACTCGATCACGTAGCGGGGCTTTTTCTGCAGCTTGACCCGGAACCCCACGTTCAGCGGCTCCACCGACTTGACCTCGGTGTAGGTCTGGATGCGGATGTGGGGGTTGTGGGCAGACTCCGCCATGCGCGGCGTACAGATGCAGCTGGAGCAGTCCAGTGTGGGGAAGACCTTGTTCAACCCCACCATGATCCCGCCGATGGAGGGCTCCTGCTCCACCAGCAGGACGTCGTAGCCCTGCTCGGCCAGGTCCAGGGCGGCCTGCATGCCGGCGATGCCGCCGCCGATCACCAACCCGTCGTAGTTTTTTTTCAGTTCCGTCATGGCCACATCCTTTACCGAGGCTCTCGGGCGGTCGGGCGATCGCGCCGGATCTCCCGGACCACTTCACCGTCCGGGCGCCGGATCCGCACGATCAGGGGCATCTGCCCGGGGAGACTGTGGGTGGCGCAGCCGTAGCACGGATCGTAGGCCCGAAACGCCATCTCGATCATGTTCAGGATGCCTTCCTTCACCTCACCGCCGTGCTGGATCAGGTTCTGGGCCGCCTTCTTGACCGACATGCAGATGGCGGCATTGTTGTTGGTGGTGCCCACGATGAGATTGGCTTTCTTGACGATGCCCTTGTCATCGGTGACGTAGTGGTGGGTCAGGGTGCCGCGGGGCGCCTCCACGATGCCCACCCCCTCGCGGGGTGTGCCCAGGCAGGGCGTCCGGTAGTTCTCCAGGTGGGTGATCTCCGGATTCTGGACCAGCTCCAGCGACCGCTCGGCGGCGTTGATCAACTCCACCACCCGCGCCCAGTGGATGGCCAGGGTGTGGTGGACCGGCGTCCGGCCGCTCCGGTCGCCGGTGAGGGTCTCGAAGTACTCCTCGTAGGCCTCCTGCGCCACGGGCGTGCTCATGCCGTCGGCGGCGTTGAGGCGCGCTTGGGGCGTCGCCCGGTAGACGCCCGACTCCTTGCCGTCCACCAGCCCCTTCCACCCCACTCCCTTGATATAGGGAAACTTCAGGTAGCTCCACGGCTCCACCCGTTCGGCGATATGGTCCATGTACTCGTGGGGGGCGTACCGGCAGAACTCCGCCCCGTCGGGATCCACCACCCGAACCTTCCCGTCGTAGAAGTTGACCTTGTTGTTTTCGTCCACCAGCCCCATGGAGTACGTCCGGTGGATGTAGGGGCCGTTGACGATGAGGTCCAGGTATTTCGGGTTGGCTAAGACCACATCCCGGAACAGCTTGAGGGTGAACTTGCCGAACTCCACCATCCAGCGGGCGATCTCCTCGAGCCGGTCGCGTTCCGCCTTGCTGATGGGCTTGCTCATCCCGCCGGGGATCGCGTTGACCGGATTGACCCGCTTGCCGCCGAAGATGGCGGCCGCCTCGTGACCCCAGGCGCGGCACTGGATCACCTGGCCGCCGATCTCCACCCCCACCTTGCCGATCACCCCGATGATGTTGCGCGTGGCGGGATCGGAGTCGGGCCCCATGACGAAGTCGGGGGCGCCCAGGGCATAGAAATGGGTGGTGTGGTCTGTGACGTAGAAGATGTTGTACTGAAGCTCCCGGAGCATTTTGGCGGTGGGCGTCAACTCCACCCCGTACACAGCGTCGCACGCCTTGGCGCTGGCCATGTGATGGGCTTCGGGGCAGACGCCGCAGATTCGGGGAGTGATGCGGGGCAGGTCCTCCACCGGCCGGCCCTCGCAGAATTTCTCGAATCCGCGCAGTTCGGGCACCTGGAAGAAGCAGTCGGCGACGGCGCCCTCGGCATCGAGAAAAATGTCGATCTTCCCGTGTCCCTCGAGGCGGGTGATGGGATCGATGCTGATCCGCCGGTAGCCTTCCTTTGTGTGAGCGTGTGGCGTGGTCATCGCGCCCTCCTTACTTGCGGGCCTTCAGGTGGCTGGACCCCAGGGTGAACCGGTAGAAGGTGCCCACCGGATCGGCGATCTGGTCGATCATCGCCTGGGCCTGTTCCTCGGTCCGGGCGTCCAGCATCGAGGCGATGGCGCTGACCATGGCCGTGCCCTGGTCCACCACGTCGCCGGCGGGGCCGTAGCATCCCTCGCACGGCATGCCCGCCTGGGGGCAGAGCGCGCCGCACCCGCTGCGGGTGGCCGGGCCGACGCACAGGTAGCCCTGCTCCAGCAGGCACCAGTTCGGCTCCGGGATGGAGGTGTGCACCCGTTTGAACTCCTTGATCCGGACCTGACGTTTTTCCAGCTTGCACTCGTCGCAGACGGCCTTGTCGAAGCAGGCCACCTTGACGTTCCGGTTCTGCAGCGGCACCTGGCCGCCCGCCAGCGCCAGGATGGCCTCCCAGACCCGGTCGGACTGCGGCGGACAACCCGGAATTTCGTAGTCGACGGGAACCACGTCCTTGAGACGCAACACCTGGGGGTAGAACCGCGGGATCTCCAGGTCGCCGTATTCGGACGGCGTGACCGGCTGGGGCTCCACGCCCGCCGGATTGTCGATGGACGGGTTGTCGTGGTAGCTGGCGTTGAAGATGCCCTTGACCGTCTTCAGGTTGGCCAGGGCCGGAATCCCTCCGTCCGCGGCGCACTGGCCGTAAGCGACAAGGGACTTGCTCTTCCGACGCAGCAGCCGGGCCACCTCCTCCTGCTCCGAGTTGCGGATGCCGCCGTTGTAGAAGCAGAGATCGATGTACCCGTCCGGATAGTTGCGGACATCCTCGTACTTGAAGTCGGCGGCGCAGGGCCAGAAGACCACGTCGGCGATCTTGATCAGCTCCAGCAGGTTGGGCCCGATCTCCAGCAGTGAGATGTCGCAGACGCCGCAGCTGGCGGCCCAGTACTTCGCGATCTTCAATTTCGCGGCCGGAGTCGCGGTGTTCGGGTTGGTGCTCATGTCACTCTCCCCACGCCTTGAGATCCATGCCGTGGCCGACGCCGCGGGTCCGCATCAGGCCGGGCCAGTCGAGGGGGCCGAGCCGGCGGACCTGCTCGGTGATCTCCGCGACCAGCTTGGAGAACTTCTCGCCCTCGGCCGCGCTGACCCATTCGTGCCGGAACCGCTCGGGCTCGATCCCCAGGTCCAGCAGGATCCGTTTCAAGAGCGGCATGCGGGCCATGGTCTTGTGGTTGCCGGTGATGTAGTGGCAGTCGCCGATGTGGCAGCCGCAGACCAGCACGCCGTCGGCGCCGCGGGCGAAGGCGGTGGTGACCAGCTCCGGGTCGATCCGGCCGGAGCACATCACCCGGATGATGTCCACGTTGGGCGGGTACTTCATCCGGGCGGTGCCGGCCATGTCGGCCCCGGTGTAGGAACACCAGTAGCAGAGGAAGCCGATGATGCGCGGCTGCCAGTCCGGCCCGGCCGCCGGGCGGGTGTCGGTGGACGCGGTGTTCGCCGGTTCACTCATGGGAGCCTCCAGTCGGAAGGGGTGCCGGCATCATGTCGGCCAGCAGCATTTCCACCTCGGCCATGACCTGCGTGTCGGTGAAGCCGAACTGCTGGATGGCGTTGCTGGGGCAGGTGGCGGCGCAGGTGCCGCAGCCGGTGCAGAGCGCCTCGTTGATGACGGCCACACCCTTTCGCGGATCGCGGGTGATGGCCTCGTAGGGGCACACGGTCAGGCAGGTCTGGCAGCCGGAGCAGCGGTCTTCGTTCACGCGGGCGATGAAGGGGTCCATCTCCACCTGGCCCTGGGCGATGAGCGCCGCCGCTTTGGACGCGGCGGCGGCGGCCGCGGCGCTGCATTCGGTGATGTCCATGGGCCCCTGGCAGGAACCGGCCAGGAAGACGCCCGAAACCGCCAGCTCCACCGGCCGCAGCTTCGGATGCACCTCGAGGAGGAAGCTGTCGTAGCCCACCGCGCACTTGTACATGTCGACCAGTTCGGAGATGTCGTGCGGGATCACGCCCGTGGCCAGAACGACCACGTCAACGGGAACCTCGACATCCAGCCGGTTGGTCAGCAGGTCCTGCACCATGACCACCACCGGCCGTTCGCCGCGCGGATCGTGGCGCACCTTGGGCAGCCGCCGCGGATCGTACCGGATAAAGCGCACGCCCCGCTCCGACGCACGCTCATAGTAATTCTCGTGTCCGCGCCCGTAAGTGCGGATGTCCTGGTAGATGTCGTAGATGACGACGTCGGGGAACCGGTCGATGATCTCGTTCGCCTGGTGCAGGGTGGCCGTGCAGCAGGTCCGGGCGCAGTAATCGTTCACCTTGCCGGAGGGCTGGGGCATGTTGATCCCCTCGTACTGACGCGCGCCGGCGCAGTGGATGAAGGCCATGGATTTGACCGGCCGGCCGTTCAGCACGAGCTGGCCGGCGGTGGGCCCCTCGGGATCCAGGATGCGGATGAGCTGCTGCAGGGTGATCACCTCGGGGAAAATACCGGAACCGTATTCGCCGAACATCGGCTCGTACGGATCGTAACCAGTGGCCAGCACGATCACGCCGGAGTGGATCTCGATCTCCTGCGGCTCCTGCGACAGGTCGATCCCCTTCCCGCCCACCACGGACAGGCACTTGCCGCACTTGGTGCAAGACCGCCAGTCGATGGCCGGCATCTGCGGCCAGCAGCCGGGATAGGGCATGTAGATGGCCTTGCGGCGGGTCAGCCCGAAGTTGTACTCGGAGATGGTCTCCTCGGGGCACGCGGCCATGGCGATGCCCACCTGGGTCAGGCGCTTGTCCACTCCCCGCGGCGAGATCCGGAGCCGGGTCCGGAAATCACCCACGATGCCGGAGCTGGACATCACCTGGGCGCCGGTGTGGACGGTGACGAGGGGGTGATGCACCACTTCGGCGATCAGCTTGCCCAACAGCTCCTTGGCGTCCTCGTTGGAAGGGAAGAGCGTGTAGAGCTGAGCCATCCGCCCGCCGAGGAAGGGGGTGTTCTCCACCAGCGTCACCCGCATGCCGCGCTTGGCCAGGTCGCGGGTCGCGACGAGGCCGGCCACGCCGCCGCCGATGACCAGGGCGGACGGGTGGATCATGATCCGGCGCTTGGCGAGCGGCTGCAGGTGGCGGATCCGGCCCACCGCCGCCCGGACGAGGCGGGTGGCCTTGAGGGTGGCCGCCGCCTTGTCCTCCACCACCCACGACACCTGCTCGCGGATATTCACATGCTCGAAGAGGTACTGGTTCAGCCCGGCCCGGCTCAGCGCCCGGCGGAAGGTCAGTTGGTGGAGCGTGGGGGAGCAGGCCGCAACGATGACGCGGTTCAGGCCCAGCTCGCGGATCTTTTCCTCGATGAGCATCTGGCCGGGATCCTAGCACATGAACATGTGCGTTGTGGACAGGACGACATCGGGAAGCCGGCCCACCTCCTCGGCCACCCGTCGGACATCCACCACGTCGGAGATGTTGCCGCCGCAGTGGCAGATGAAGACACCGATGCGAATGGCTTCAGCGGGGGGAGACTGGGGGCGGTGCGGGGGTCGGTCAGCCGTCATACGTCCCTCCTGCCCGGTTCGACCGGCGCGCGTTGTTTCCATTCCCGGGATATAAAAACTCTTCTCCTCCCGGGAGAACAAACTGTGATCGTATTTAGAACAATAAATTTCACCAAGTATAAAAAGCGGACAAAACAAATGCAAGCGAAACGTGGAAAAATGTACCCCGCGGCCGCAGGTCGGCTACAAATGCAACACGACTTGATCTGTGGACTCATTCAGTCGAAAAGCCGCGCCCCCTCGATCACGGGGGGAGGCGTCTGTCCGCAGGCCGCGGTTCAGAGGCCGTAAAGTCGGCGTTTTTCCAGCAGCGTCTTGCGATGGATGCCCAGGATTCTCGCCGCCTCCCCCTTGCGGCCGCCGGTGGCCCGCAGCACCCGCACAATGTGATCCCGTTCCACCTCGGCCAGCGACCGGAGACGGTTCGCCGCCGCGTCCGCCCCGGGCTGGGCCGGCAGCTCGGACCGCGGCACCGCCGCACCCGGGTAGAGCAGCACCCAGCGCCGCACCAGATTCTGCAGCTCCCGGACGTTGCCGGGGAATGGATGGCGGGCGAGCTGGTGCACGAAGTCGGGCGCCAGCTCCGGCTCGGCCGCGCGCGCCCGGCGCGCCTCGGTCCGGATGCAGAAAGCCAGCCAGTCGGGGAAACCGGCGGGATCGTCGCGCAGCGGCGGCAGTCCCAGCGCGAACAGGGCCAGACGGTAGTAGAGCTCCTGCCGCAGGACGCCCCGGCGGACCAGCTCGCCCGGCTCGCCCTGGGTCAGTCCGATGAAGCGGGTGTCGAGGACGATCTCGGCACGTCCGCCCATGGGCGTGAAGCGCCCCTGCTCCACCACGCGCAGGAGCTTGGCCTGTGCCGCAAGCGAGAGCGAATCCAGCTCATCGAACACCAGAGTGCCGCCGTTGGCCTGCAGCAGCCAGCCGTCGTGATCGTCGGCGGCGCCGGTGAAGGCACCGCGGACGTAGCCGAACAGCTCGGTTTCGATGAGCGGATCGGGCAGCGACGCGCAGCCGATTTCGATGTACGGGCCGTCGCGGCGGGAGCTCAGACGGTGGGCCAGGTAGGCGAACAGGTTCTTGCCGGTGCCGCTCTCCCCCCAGATGAGGCAGGTGGTGTCGGCGGCGGCGATCCGGCGCAGGGTGTCAAACACCGTCCGGAGTGGCCCCGCCCCGATGTGCACCTCGGCGGCCAGCTCCGGCGGAATCACGCCCGCGGATTCGGGCGGCGGCATGGCGCCTCCTCGTCAGGGCAGCGCGCGGACGTCCACGACCTTGCCGTCCGCCCAGAGCCGCTCGAGTTCGTAGTACTCTCGGGTTTCGATGGAAAAGATGTGGACGATGAAATCAAAGTAGTCGAGGAGCACCCACTCGGCGTTCTGATAGCCTTCGACATGGGCGGTCTCGATGCCCCGCTCCCCCAGTTTTTTCTGCAGTTCGTCGGCCAGCGTCTGGATGTGCTTCTCGTTGGCCCCCGAGCAGATGATGAAATAATTCGTGAAATTGGAGATTCTGGAGATGTCGATGATCCGGACATCAATGGCTTTCTTGCTGTCCAGGATTTCGTGGATGGTGGCAAGTGTCTCTTTCATTCTCCTCCATACAAGCCTGCTTTTTGGATGTAGCGGCGGACCGGCTCCGGGATGAGGTCCGCGCAGTCTGCGTGGGATTGTAGCATAACCCGGAGCCCGGTTGAAGACACATCGGGCATGCCCAACTCGGCCAGGACGGCGCGGGTGTCCCCGGTCAGCGCCGCGCGGATGCGCGCCGGCGTCCAGCCCCGGCCGTCCGCCACCCGGCCGGCGGCCAGCAGCGCTTCGGCCTCCGTCCCGAGGGTCACGCCGGGCCGGGCCACGAAGAGGAACCGGTACGCCGCGAGTAGCCGCTCCCACTCCCGCCAGTGCCGGAAATCGCGGAGCGAGTCGCCGCCGGCGATGAACACCGCCGCGGCCGCGGGCACGCCGTAGGTCACGCCGAACTGGGCCAGCGTATCGATCGTGTACGACGGACCGGGCACCTCCAGCTCCAGCGGGCACGGCACCCAGTCGGACCGGTGGGCCGTGGCCAGGGCCACCATGGCGTAGCGGTGCCACGCCGAGGTGACCGCCGTCCCCGGCTTGTGGGGCGGGGTGTGGTTGACGATGAAGTAGATCCGGTCCAGGCCCAGCGCCGCCTGGGCCCGTTCGGCCATCCGCAGGTGGGCGATATGGACGGGGTCGAACGTCCCGCCCAGGATGCCGGCGGACAGGCTCACGGCGCCACCGCCAGCATCTCGCCCAGCGTCCGGACCAGCTCCGGCAGGCCGTCGCCGCTGACGGCGGAAACGGCCAGGAACGGCTGCTTGCGCCGGCGGCAGTGCAGCCGCAGCCGCTTGAGCTGAGCGTTATCGGACACGGCATCGAGCTTCGTGGCTACAACCAGCTGCGGTTTGTCGGCCAGCGCCGGGTTGAACAGCGCCAGCTCGCGGTTGATGGCCTTGAGGCGCTCCACCGGGTCGCGCGGTTCCAGCCCGGAGACGTCCACCAGATGGACCAGCACCCGGGTCCGCTCCACGTGACGGAGGAACCGGTCGCCCAGGCCGGCGCCGGCGTGGGCACCTTCGATCAGGCCGGGGATGTCGGCCACGACGAAGGAGCGCCAGTCGTCGCAGCGGACGACGCCCAGGTGGGGCGCCAGGGTGGTGAACGGGTAGTCGGCGATCTTGGGCCGGGCGGCCGAGATGCGCGAGATGAGGGTGGATTTGCCGGCGTTGGGGTAGCCCACCAGGCCGACATCGGAGAGGAGCTTGAGCTCCAGCACCAGCTCTCGCTCCTCGCCGGCGCGGCCCGGCTCGGCGTTGCGGGGCGCCTGGTTGGTGGCGGTAGCGAAGCGGGCGTTGCCCCGGCCGCCCCGGCCGCCCCGGGCGGCCACGAAGCGCTGGTCGGGCGCGGTGAAGTCGAACAGCACCGCTTCGGTCTCCGGGTCACGCGCCACCGTTCCCACGGGCACGGTCACGATGCAGTCGTCGCCGTCGCGGCCGTGCCGGTTGCTCCCCTCGCCGTGCCCGCCGCGGCCGGCGCGGAACTCGCGCTGGTAGCGGAAATCCAGCAGCGTGTTGAGCTGGCTGGAGCTGACGAGCACCACGCTGCCGCCCCGGCCGCCGTCGCCGCCGCTGGGGCCGCCGTGCGGGACGAACTTCTCCCGCCGGAACGCAACGCAGCCGTTGCCGCCGGCGCCGGCCCTGATCTGGATGGTGGCGTAATCGATGAACATGGTCCGGTCAATCACCTGAAAAAAAGAAATACAGGCGCAGCGCCTGTATTTCATTCTAGCCCGGTGTCAGGGGAAAGGAAACGGGTTTACTCGGCCTGGGGAATGATGCTCACAAACTTGCCGCGGCTGCCGCGATCGCGGAACGCCACGATCCCGGTCACCTTGGCGTACAGGGTGTCGTCCTTGCCGCGGCCGACGTTGAGGCCCGGCTTGAGCGGAGTGCCCCGCTGCCGGACCAGGATGCTGCCGCCGGAAACCAGCTGGCCGGCGAAGCGCTTGATCCCCAGTCGCTGCGAATGGCTGTCGCGCCCGTTTCTGGAGCTGCCCACACCTTTTTTATGTGCCATGGCGTCTCACTCCGTCTTCATGGAAATTTTGTCGATCTTCAGATCGGTGAACGGCTGCCGGTGACCATTGAAGCGTTTGTACTGCTTGCGGATTTTTTTCTTGAAGACGATCACCTTGTCTGCCTGGCCGTGCTCCATCACGGTCGCCTGAACGGCGGCGTTCTGGATGGTGGGGGTGCCCACCAAAACCGCGTCGTCGGTATCGAGCAACAGGACGTCGTCAATGGTGACGTGCTCGCCCACGGGAACGTCGAGCTGTTCCACCCGGACCACCTGCCCTTCTGCCGCCTTGTACTGCTTGCCGCCGGAACGAATGATCGCAAACACGGGAGGGTACCTCCATCGATTTTCGAGCGGTGGATTATAGCCAGCCGCCAGGCGCTTGTCAACCGGAATGTTGCACGAAATCACTTCGCCGGCAGATCCTCGGCCGCAGCCGGCTCCGGCGCTGCCTGCGCGGCCCGGGTCCGGTCCAGCTCCTCCCGCGCCCAGAGGGGGTACTTCTCCTCGGCCAGCTCCACGGTGATCTTGCCGTGCAGCCAGCTCAGGTTCATGGGATATTCTTCGGGGTGCATGATCACGAAGAAAAAGTGCCAGACGAGGATCGCCAGGGTGGCCAGAATGGCTTCGTAGTAGTGGATCACCTCGCTGACCCGGATGATCCAGAAGGGGAAGATCCGGGTGGCCGCCACGGGGAACCACAGGACGAAGCCCGTCACGGCCATGACCGCCGTCCCCCAGACAAGCGCCCAGTACTCGGCCTTCTCGGAGTAATCGTACCGCCGGAAGAGCGGCCGCTCCTTGGCCAGGCCGAGGTGGTACCGGAGGTTGACGACGACCAGGCGGAGGTCCTCCCAGCGGAGCCAAAGCGCCTTCAACTGGGCCCGGCCCTTGACGCTGAACGCCAGGTACGCCAGATGCCAGATGCCGGTGGCGAGCAGGCCCACGGCGAAGACACGGTGCAGTACCGAGCGCACCGGCTCGGTCATGCCCAGCGCCCGCAGCCACTCGAAGAAGAAACTGTCGGAGAACTTGAGCGCAAAACCGGTCACCGCCAGCCCGATGAAGGTGATGGTGAGCAGGATGTGCATCCAGATCTCCTGCGCGTGGAACCGGGTCAGGCGCGGCGCCCGGCTCTCGTGATGATGCTTGCGGCGGAAAAAATAGTACAGGATCAGCACGTTGTGGGCCACCATGCTGCCGATGACCGCAAGGATCATCAGGACGTAGAAAGTCTGGAAGAAACCGGCCAGGCGGTTTTCCTGCAGGTTGGCCGTGGCATGGGTGTAGCTGCGGGCGAACTCCGGCGTGGCGCCCGGATGGCAACGGGCGCAGGTGGCGGTCACGTTGCCGGCCGCGACCGTGGAAGTCGGATCCCGCTTGGGCCGGATCTCGTGGGATTCGTGGCAACTGACGCAGGTGGCCGCGCGCGGACTGTTGAGCTTGAGGCTCAGGCCGTGGTACGAATCCACGAACTCGGCGGCGGTGCCCATCCTGGCGCCGTACTTGCGCAGCACCTTCGGGCTGGTGTGGCAATCGAGGCAGAGCTGGAAGCTGATCTGACGGTTGAAGGTGGCCGAATCGGCCGCGTCGCGTCCCAGGATTTCATGCTCGCCGTGGCAGTTGGTGCAGGTGGGCGAATCCGAGATGCCCAGCTTGAACGCCTTGCCGTGGATGCCCGCCAGGTATTCGTCCGTGACCTGCCGGTGGCACTTGCCGCAGGTCTCCGGGATCCGCCACCGATGGATGGTGCTCTCGGTGTCGGCGGAGCCGCGCAGGTCATGGGTGCCGTGGCAGTCGGCGCAGGAGGCCGCCTGCATGTTCCCCTGGCCGATTCGCTTGGCGTGTGCGGAGCGTGAGTAGCTCTCAAAGACGTAGGGCAGGCGGACCTCCCGGTCCTTCAAACCGTTCATGCCGTGGCATTTTCCGCACAGCTGCGATTCGTTGGACTTGTGGGTGGGCGATTTGGGGTCGCTGGCCGACAGCATGTTGTGCACGCCGTGGCAGCTGGCGCAGGTGGGTGCCGCCCCTTTACCCAGCGCGGAGGTCTGGGCGTGAATGCTGCGCGCGTAGTCGGTTGTCACATCCTCGTGGCAGGTCGCGCAGTCGGCCGGCCGCAGCTTCTCCGCGTGGGGAAATTCGGTGACGCCCTGCAGGCTGGTGTGGCAGTCCACGCACGCCAGGCCCGCCTGGCCGTGAACGGAGGCCTCGTACTGTTTCGGATCCACCGTGTCGTGGCACTCGAGGCACGTCGCGGTGTCCGCCAGGCCCAGTCCGCTTCCCATAACCCAAAGAACTGCCAGCGGTAACAACCGGCTGAATTTCATAATGACATTTCCTCGGTCGGCGTTCTGTATTCTGACGTATAGATAATATTCCACCTTGACTGGACTCGCAATCCCCAATTTGGTCTTGACCGTTGAATTCCGCGGTATTGCCGGAATCCGGCCCGGACCCACGCGGCCTCGAAAACGTCTTGAGTTTCCGACAAAATCCATATATGTATTAAGCGTTGATCGATTTCACACCGGGCGGTAATGCATGAAAGTCATTCAAGACCTGGCCAAGAATCTCTGGGTCAGCAAGTTCAGTCTGCTGGGCGCCACCATGGTCACGGTCTCGGCCGTGCTCATCGTCACCGCCTGGATTCTGGACATGCTGGGCGTGGCCGGCGGTCCCTACCGCGACCTGTTCGCCTACGGCTTCCTGCCCGGGGTGTTTCTGGTCGGCCTGGCGTTTATTCCGCTGGGCATCTGGTTCGCCCGCCGGAAGGCCCGGCGCGACGGGACGGAGATCCGCCCGCTGGTGATCGACCTGAGCCGGCCCGAACACCGCCACCGCGCCGTGCTGATACTCGCCCTGACTCTGGTCAACTCCATCATCCTGTCGGTGGCCATGTACGAGGGGTACCACTACACCGATTCCGACGAGTTCTGCGGCACACTCTGCCACACGGTCATGGAGCCCGAGTTCACCGCCTACCAGCGTTCGCCTCATGCCCGGGTGGGCTGCGTGGCCTGCCACATCGGGGGCGGCGCCTCCTGGTTCGTCAAATCGAAGCTCTCCGGCCTGCGCCAGGTCTACGCGGTCATGGCCCACACCTACAGCAGGCCTATCCCCTCGCCCGTGGCCGACCTCCGGCCGGCCCGCGAAACCTGCGAGGCGTGCCACTGGCCGCAGTTCTTCCACGGCAAGCAAACGGTGGTCCGGCGCAAGCTGGACGACACAGCTGACGTGAACAATCCCTTGGTCTCGGTGCTGCTGCTCGACATCGGCGGTTTCAACGCCAAATCAAATCGCTACGAGGGCATTCACTGGCACGTGAGCCGGCACGCCCGGGTGGAGTATCTCCCGGCCGACCCCAAGCGCACCCGGATCCACCGCGTCCGGTCCGTCCGCGAGGACGGCACGGTGCACGAGTATGCCCCGCCCGACAGCATCCCCGCACCGCCACCCGGAACCGAGTGGCGGACCATGGATTGCGTCGACTGCCACAACCGGCCCACCCACATCTTCGATGAGCCGCAGACGGCCGTGGACCAGGCCCTGCTGGACGGCAAGATCCCCGCCACGCTGCCGGGGATCCGCCCCTTGGCCCTCCGGCTCCTCACCGCCGCCCACCCCTCGCACGCCGCGGCCCGCGAGGGGATCCGCGCCGGGCTGGAGCGGCACTACGGCGCGTCGGGCGACGGGGCCGCGATCCGCAAGGCCGCCGACGGGATCTTCGCCATCTACCGGCTGAACGTGTTTCCCGACATGAAGATGACCTTTGGCGTGCATCGCAGTCATCTGGGACATGCCGATGACACCGGCGGCTGCTTCCGGTGCCACGACGGGGAGCACGCCACGGCGGACGGCCTGGTGCTGTCGCAGGACTGCGAGCTCTGTCACCAGGTGCTGGCTCAGGAAGAGCCGGAAAACAGCCTGGACAAAGCGATCGCCGACATCTTCCGATAGGCTGGCACCGAGACCGCCGGTCGGCAACCGCGTTCAAGGATAAGGATCGGCATGATCTGGCAACCCAAGCGATTCTGCGCTTACTGCGGCGCCCCCCTGTACCCTGATGGAGAGGGCGCCGGCCGCTGCGCAACCTGCGCCACGACGTTCTACGACAACCCGGTGCCGGCCGTCGCCGCCCTGGTGCGCGACGCCGCCGGCGCCATCCTCCTGGTGGAGCGCGCCAGGGAGCCGCAGGCGGGGCGATGGGCCCTGCCAGGCGGATTCATCGAGATCGCGGAATCCACCGCCGACGCCCTGCGGCGCGAGCTGCGGGAGGAGACCGGTCTCGAAGCGGACCGCGTGGAGTTGATCGGGATCGAAGACGAACCCAGCCGCCGGTACGGGCGGGTGATCGTGGTCTGTTACCAGGTCGCCGGCTACCGGGGCGAGCCGGTTGCCGGCGACGATGCGCGCGCGCTGGCATTCTTTCCGCCCGGCGCGCTGCCCGACCTGGCCTTCGTCAGCCACCGCCGCTTCATCGAACAAGCCATCCGGTCCGGGTGAGAACGGACCTGCGTCCGCTGCCACGCCGGCCGCCTGAAGCGCCCGCTTCGCACCGATCCGGCTACGGCGAAATCGGTTTCATTCCGCCATACCCCAAGAATGTTTTTGACACAGGCTCCATAATTAAATATCATTACCTGAACTATAGATTGCAAGGTGGATTGAAATGAGGGAATTAGGCAACGGTAGAATGAAAATCGGCCACGTGGCCCGGATGCTGAACGTTTCCGTTCCTACGCTGCGCATGTACGAGCGGGAAGGCATCCTGATCCCGTGGAAATCGACCGGCGGGACCCGCTACTTCGACGAGCAGGACGTCGAGTGGATCCGCTGCATCCGCCGCATGATCTCGGAACTGGGGCTCAACATCGAGGGGATCCGGCGGCTGCTGGCCCTGATCCCCTGCCACGAACTGCGCGGTTGCGCCGCCACCCAGTACGCGCACTGCCCCTGCCACATCGACGCCAGCCGGCCGTGCTGGAGCATCACCGGCGCCAGCCGCCGCTCCTCCCAGAAGGAATGCCACGGCTGCCCGGCGTACCGGAACTCGATCAGTTGCCAAAATCTCAAGAGTTTGTTTGAAATCCGGCTCCACCAGCTCGCCGGCAGCAATCACGGAGCAACTCCGGATCACACGGCCTGACCGTCGCCGGCCATCGGCGGCAGGTATTTATCCAGATCCACTTTTTCCAGGTAGGCCGGAATCTGCACCGCCCAGCCGAGCCGTTCGCGGATCTGCGCCTCCAGCGCCCGCATTTGCTCCCATTCGCCGTGCACGAGGAAGGTCATGCGCGGCGGACGTCGGAAGTTGCCCATCCAGCGGAACAGCTCGCCGGAGTCGGCATGGGCGCTGAACGCGTCGATGGAGCGGATCTCCGCCCGAACCGGGACGTTCTCGCCGTGGATCTTGACCTCGCGCTCACCGTCCAGGATCCGGCGGCCCCGCGTCCCCTCGGCCTGGTATCCCACGAACAGCACGGTGTTGCGCCGGTCCGGGAGCTTCAGCTTCAGGTGGTGCAGGATCCGTCCCGCCTCGCACATCCCGCTGGCGGAGATGATGATCACCGGCTCGTCGATGGTGTTGATGGCCATGGAATCCTGGACGGAGCTGGCCACGTGCAGGTTGTGGCAGAGCAGGCGGCAGTCGCCCGGCCGGCTCCCCCGCGACACCTCCGGATCGAAGCGCTCCGGGTAATCGCAGAATATTTTCGTCGCCTTGATGGCCAGCGGGCTGTCGATGTACACCGGAATCTTCGGAATCCGCTGAGCCTCCTGCAGCGCCCGGAGCTGGTAGAGGATCTCCTGGGTGCGGCCCACCGCGAACGCCGGGATGACCACCTTGCCGCCGCGCCGGACGGTCCGGCTGATGACGTCGTCCAACTCGGCCTGGATGTCCACGTCCTGGTGGATGCGGTCGCCGTAGGTGGATTCCATGATGAGGAAGTCGGTCTCGTCGACCGCCGTCGGGTCGGGGAGGATGCTCTCGCCGTACCGGCCGAGGTCACCGCTGAATACCACGCGGAATGTGGACTCGTCCTCGCGGCGCATGGTCAGGCGCACGATGGATGAGCCCAGGATGTGCCCCGCGTCCACGAACTCGAACTGGATGTTTTTGTTGATGGAGAACGCGCTGCCGTAGGGCACGTCCTGAAACTTCTCCAGCACCCGCTCGGCGTCGTCGATGGTGTAGAGCGGCTCGGCGGGTGCGTGTTTCGAGAAGCCCTCCTTGTTGGCGTAGCGCGCATCTTCCTCCTGGATATGGGCCGAGTCGGGAAGCATGATCTCGCACAGGTCGTGGGTGCTCGGGGTGGTGAAGATCCGGCCGTCGAAGCCGTGAGCGAAAAAGCGCGGCAGGAACCCGGTATGGTCGATGTGGGCGTGACTCAGGATGATGTCGTCCACGTACCCGGCCGGTAGCGGGAAGGTCTCCCAATTGCGGACGCGCAGCTCCTTGAGCCCCTGGAACAGGCCGCAGTCCAACATGACCACCTTGCCGCGGTGCTGAATGATGTGCTTTGTTCCGGTGACGGTCCGGGTGGCGCCGGCGAACTGGAGGAAACTGCCCATGAGCCGCTCCTATGCAAAAATCGACCGACGCCATTATAGGGTCTTTCCCGCAGGCTTTCCACTTCCAACATCCGTCCGGCGTCCCGCCGGCCCGTGAAAAGCCGCGTGAATGCTTGACAATCTCCCGATGATTCTATATGTTACCGGATTGCTTGGGAGACCGATCAAGGAGACTCGCATGCGCCTGAGCCACTATTTCATGCCCACTCTGCGCGAGGTGCCCGCCGAGGCCGACGTGGTGAGCCACGTCCTGCTGCTGCGCGGCGGATTCATCCGCCAGCTGGCGGCGGGCGTCTACTCCCACCTGCCGCTGGCCCAGTGCGCCCTGCTCCGCATACGTCAGATCATCCGCGAGGAGATGAACCGGATCGGTGGCCAGGAGTTCCACCTCCCGGCCATCCACCCGGCGGAGGTCTGGCAGGCCACCGGCCGCTGGGAGGTCATGGGCGACAACATGTTCCGCCTCAAAGACCGCTGGGGCCGCGACATGTGCCTGGGCATGACCCACGAGGAGGTCTTCACCTCGATCGCCCGCAACGAGCTGCGCTCCTACCGGCAGCTCCCCCAGATCTGGTACCAGATCCAGACGAAGTTCCGCGACGAGCCGCGGCCCAAGTCGGGCCTGCTGCGGGTGCGCGAGTTCACCATGAAGGACTCCTACTCGTTCGATGTCGACCGGGACGGCCTGGACACGAGCTACCGCTTGCACTACCACGCCTATTGCCGCATCTATGCCCGCTGCGGGCTGGACTACTTCGCCGTGGAGGCCCACTCCGGCTCCATGGGCGGGAGCCAGTCCCACGAGTTTATGGTCCGCTCCGACGCCGGCGAGGATCTGGTGGCCCGCTGCGCGGCGTGCGGCTACGCGGCCAATCTGGAGAAGGCCACGAACCGGCTCGCCCCCGTCGCCGACACCGAGCCCGCCGGTCCCGAACCGGTGCGCGTGGCCACGCCCGGGCAGAAAACAATCGAGGAGATTTCGAACTTCCTCGGTGTGCCGGCGCAGAACCAGATCAAGACGCTGGTTTACATGGTCGACTCGCAACCCATGCTCATTCTGATGCGCGGCGACCACCAGCTCAACGAGGCCAAGCTCGAGGCCGCCACCGGAACCAGCCTGCTGCGACCCGCCACCGCCGAGGAGATCGTCGCCGCCATGGGCGCCGACGCCGGCAGCCTGGGCCCCGTGGGCGTGCAGCACCTCACCATCCTCGCCGACGAGGCGCTGCGCGGCCGGCGCAACATGACCACCGGCGCCAACGCCACCGACTTTCACATCCAGGGCGTCACGCCCGACGTGCACTTCACCGCGGCGTACCACGACCTGCGCACCGTCGCCGACGGCGATCTCTGCCCCGGGTGCGGCGCCGCCCTGGGCGTGTTCAAGTCCATCGAGGTGGGGCACATCTTCAAGCTGGGCACCAAGTACAGCGACGCGCTGGGCGCCACGGTGCTCAACCGGGACGGCCAGTCCGTCCCCATCGTCATGGGCAGCTACGGCATCGGCGCCGAGAGAATCCTGTCGGCCGCGGTGGAGCAGTGCCACGACGACAAAGGCATCGTCTTCCCCGCCACCATCGCCCCCTTCGACGTCATCCTCGTCCCCGTGAGCATGGAGGACAGCCGGCTGGTCGAGACCGCCGACCGGTTCTACGCGGAGCTCCGCGCCGCCGGCCTCGAGGTGCTCTACGACGACCGGCCCGAGCGGCCCGGCGTCAAGTTCAACGACGCCGACCTGGTGGGCATCCCCGTCCGGATTACCCTTGGAACAAAGAAGCTCGCCCAGGGGCTGGCCGAAGTGACGGTGCGCCGCGAGGCCAAAGCCGTCGACTGCCCCGTGGGCGAGGTGACGGACCGCGTGACCGCCACGCTGGCGGCGCTGCGGGCCGAGATCGAGGCCCGCGTCCGCGACATCCGTCCGCTGCAGTGACCGGAGGCGTGGCCATGAACCAGTCCCTGTCGATGGAGATCACCTTTCCCGACGGCAAGCGCCTGAGCATCCGGAAGGGGTCCACCCTGCTGGACATCCTGCGCCGCTCGCGACTCCAGAGCGCCATGCCGGTGGTGGCGGCCAAGATCAACAACCGCCTCACCAATCTCCGCCACAAGCTGCGCGTCGACTCGCGGGTGGAGTTCATCGACTGCGTTCACCCCGAGGGCTTCCGCGTCTACCAGAGCTCACTGGTGTACCTCCTCGGCATGGTGGTGGAGCGGCTCTTCCCCCGCGCCGAGATGAAGGTGGAGCACTCCCTGAGCAAGGGGCTCTACTGCGAGCTCATCAAGGACACCACCCTGACGAAGGACGAGTTGCGGCGCATCGAGGCCGAGATGCGCGACCTCATCGCGCAGGACCTGCGGCTGGACAAGGAGAAGACCTACCTCGACGAAGCCCGCCAGTTCTTCCGCGCCACCGGCCAGGAGGACAAGATCCGGCTCTTCCGCCACTCCAACCCCCACACCATCGACATCTACATCTGCAACGGCTACCAGAACTACTCCGACTGTCCGCTGGTGCCCAGCACGGGGCTGCTGAACCTCTTCAGCCTGGTCTTCTACCCGCCCGGCTTCATCCTGATCATGCCCGAACCGTACGCGGTGGAGGTGGGCGAGGCGGCGACCGTGCCCGAATTCATCTCGCAACCCAACCTGTTCCGCGTCTTCCAGGAGTATGGCCAGTGGCTCGACATTCTGGGCCTGGGGGAGGTGGGCGAGCTCAACGAGCGGGTGGTGGCCGGCGCCGCCCCGGAGATCATCCGGATCAGCGAGGCGCTCCATGAGAAGAAGATCGCCCAGCTCGCCGACCAGGCGGTGGGCAGCCGGATCGTGCTCATCGCCGGGCCGTCGTCGTCGGGGAAGACCACCTTCGCCAAGCGGCTGGCCGACCAGCTCCGGGTGGACGGCCTGCTGCCCGAGGTCATCTCGCTGGACGACTACTTCCTCGACCGCGAACAGACGCCCAAGGACAGCCACGGCCAATACGACTTCGAGAGCATCCGGGCGCTGAACATCGACTTGCTGCACGAGCACTTCGAGCGGCTTCTCGAGGGCCAGCCCGTCTCGATGCCCCGCTACAACTTCCACACCGGCCGCTCGGAGCCGGATCACCGGACCATCACGCCGTCGGCGACCACCATTCTGCTGTACGAGGGGATCCACGCCATCAACCCGGAGTTGATGCGCAACCTGCCCATGCACCAGATCAAGCGGATCTACGTCTCGCCCCTGACCGCGCTGAGCATGGACCACCACAACCGCATCCCCACCACCGACGTCCGGATGCTGCGCCGGATCGTCCGCGACTACCTGTTCCGCGGCTACGACGCGCTGGTCACCCTGCAGCGCTGGCGCTCGGTGCGCCGCGGCGAGACCGCCTACATCTTCCCCTACCAAAAGGACGCCGACCTGTTCTTCAACTCGTCGCTGGTGTACGAGCTGGCGGTGCTGAAGCGCTGCGCCGAGCCGCTGCTGCTCCGCATCAGCACCGAGCACAGCGAGTACTCCGAGGCGCGGCGCCTGCTCAAGTTCCTGTCCTACTTCCAGGACATCCCGCCCGACTCGGTGCCCAACAACTCCATCCTGCGGGAGTTCATCGGCGCCAGCGCGTTCCGCTACTGACGCGGCGGCGGGCGGACGGCCCCCAGGAGCGCCCCGTGTCCAACCGGCAGCACGAAACGCCCGAAGACGCCATGCGCCGCGTGACCGCGGAGATCGTGGGCCGCGCCGCCCGCTACGCCCGCCGCCGGGGCCTGGACGTCCGGATTTCCAAGACGTCGCGGGGCGCGGGCACGCCCGTCGTCGAGCTGGATCCGGCCACACCGGCCGGTAAGGCGCGCCTGGCCGAGTATCTCGCCCGGCCGGCCCGCCACTACACCCTCGCGGGGCTCGGCGCGCCCGAAGACCCCAACGCCGTGAACTGGCGGAAGGTGAACCTGCCCGCGCCGCGCCGCACCCTGCTCACGGTGATGGTGGGAATCTCGTTCCTGCTCAAGGGGACGCCGTTCAAGAACCGGTGGTACCGCTGGATGGGCGTCCACGTGGGCCGCAACGTGGAGGTCATGCAGATGGTCTGGCTGGACCATTTCCGCCCCGAGCTCGTCTTCATCGGCGACAACACCCTGGTGGGCGCCTTCAGCCAGTTCACCGTGCACGCCTACGAGGGGCGCGGCCGGTTCCGCTTCGGGCTGGTCGAGGTGGGCCGCAACTGCACCATCGGCGCCGGCGCCGGTCTCGGCATGATCAAGGTGGAGGACGACGTTCGCATCCTGCCGGGCACGGTGGTCTCGCCCTACTACCCCCGCATCAAGGCGGGCACGGTGGTCGGCTACGACCCGCCGCCGAAATCGGCACCTGTCACGCAGGAGCAGCCCGAAACCGTTGATAGTTGAGGGTTCGTGCCCGTAATCGTAATCGTAATTCGTAATCGTGATCGTAATTCGTAATCGAGGCTCGAGACTCGAGGCTCGAGGCTCGTTCCCGTAATGCGGACATCGGACATCGGACTTCGGACTTCGGACTTCGGACTTCGGAATTCGGACATCGGCCGCTTCGCGCGGAGCGCTCTGGATAGCACGAAGTGCTTTGGAGTGCGGCGGCTCGACGCCGCTTTGGATTTCGGAACGGTTTGTCGATTTGGGACGGCTGCAAAATCCAAAGACGCGTCCCGCGCCGATCCAAAGCGCAGTCCAGCCTGCGCACTCCACGGCGCTTCGCGCTATCCAAAGACGCGTCCCGCGCCAATCCAGAGCGCAGCCGCCGACGGCGATGGAATGGTGTCGCGGGCTCCACGGGCCTTGCGGGGAGGGCTTTCCCGCCGCTCGCTCCCGCTCGCGGTACCTCCCGCGTGCCCGCCGCTCGATGGTGCCTGTCGACCCGGAGCGCGAGGCTCGTTCCCGCCATGCGGACTTCGGACTTCGGGCCGCCCGGATTCACCGCGGAGGACGCAGAGGGCACAACGGATATTTCAAACCACCAAACAGTGTCGTTCTTGATCTTGTGTTCACCAGTTCTCAGGTTCACAAGTTTGCAGATTGTTGAAGCCCAATCGGTTGAAATGTGATCGTTGATGTTCTATGGTTGAGTATCTGAACGCGTAGCGGTGATCATGATCGGTGAGCTGGATATAGTCTGAATGAAAATAGTGATGAGTTCAGATCAGTCGAGGCACCCGTTTGAATCCGATTGAACACCATGAAGGAGACTGGTATGTCTGTTGTCGACAAGATCATCTGGGGTTTGATCTTTCTCGCTGTTGCCGGTATTCAGTTTGTTTCATCTCCGCACCAATCAACTCCGTTTAAAGTTAGAGGAGTTTTTATCGGCGGCGTGATTTTAACTGGTATCGCCTTCTGGATTTTTTTTACAGCGTGGCGGAATCGACAACATCTTGGAAAAGGACCTTGCGATCTCTGCGGTCGGAAGGCCCGCCCTCTCAAGGTGTACCGAGTGATAGACAAAGCTCCAGATGATTCCATCCACATTGTCTGCTGGATCTGCGAGTTGCAAAAATATCTCTTCATGCTTGTCTACGCAGCGCTCGTAGTAGGTCTTGGTTACGTTATCGACGCGCTGAAAGTGTACTTTCCAAGCGGCCGCGAATCCATCATGTCGCCCGACCGGTACGATCCTTATATGACCGTCGGAATCATCGCTTGGCTGGTGGGCAGCATATCCCTGTACTTCCTGGTCAAATCCATGCTGCCTGCCGAAATTCTGAAACGAAGGGCTTCTGAATCAGAGATTAAACCGTATGACCCGGAATCCGAAATCTTCGCCCGGTTGCAAGAGCTCAATGCAGAAATGATGGCTTGGACCCACGACGACGGCTTGCCCAAGCTGGAACAGCTAAATCTCGAAGCCCGAAAAATTGGTCGGGTCCTCCACCGCGAAGGAGGCAAGGAGCGCATGCTGGAGGTTTTCAGAGCGCTGGATCTGGGCCGCCCCATTGAGAGCGCTTGGGATGGAATTGGGCAGTGGCGGGGGTAATCCGGCAGTACCACATGTGGTCACCGGGGTTGGCATCGCGATCATCGTCGCGGGGGTTTTGGAAAAATGCACCCAAACTCACCGGATCACATGAATTCGGTTAACACCTACTGAAACACAACCACTCTCGCTGGTGGCTGGATCCCGATCCTCGGACATTGGACGTCAGCCAACGCTTCGCGCAGAGCACTTTGGACAGCGCGCAGTGCTTTGGAGTGCAGCGGCTTGACGCCGCTTTGGATTCCGGACCGGTTTGTCGATTGGCGACGGTTGCATAATCTTAAGACGCTACCGCGTCCATCCAAAGCGCAGCCGCCGACGGCGATGGTCCCATCACCCAGGTTCCATCAACGACACGAATGAACTCGTATCCAAATAGCCAATTAAATATTAGCAATAATCAATGACCAATAATCCCACCAATCCGAAATGACCGATGACCATTGATCAATGAAAAATGATCGATGAACTCCGCCCTGCCCCGACTCACCGATTCACCCATTAACCCATTCACCGATTCACCGTTTATTCGATATTCTGAATCTGCTCCCGGAGCTTTTCGATGTCGGCCTTGAGGTCGATGCCCAGGCGGCTGATCTCGATGAGATCGGTCTTCGACAGGATGGTGTTCGCCTCGCGGTTGAGCTCCTGCAGGATGAAGTCGAGCTTCTTGCCCGCCGGCCCGCCGGCGGCGAGCACATCGCGGAACTGCTGCAGGTGGGAGCGGAAGCGGTCCAGCTCCTCGGCGATGTCGGCGCGCTCCGCCTGATAGGCCGCCTCCTGGAGCAGCCGCGCCGGGTCCGGCTCCCCCGCCCCGGTCAGCAGCTCCCCCAGCCGCTTCTGCCAGCGCGCCAGACAGTGCTGCCGCACCGTCTCCTGGTGCGCGGCGATCGCTTCGATCCGGACGGTGACGGCGTCCAGGATCCCGGCCATCACTTCCCGCAGATTCGCCCCTTCCCGGGCGCGCATCGCCGCGAAGGCGGCCAGCACCTCGCGGAGCAATTCCAGCAGCCCGGCCTGGAATGCGGCGTCGGCCGTCGCCGACTCGGCGGACGCCTTGAGCACGCCGGGCAGGGTGAGTAAATCCCGCATCTGCAGGGTCAGCTTCAGCTCGTCGGCCAGCGGCGCGAGCTGCGCGTGGAACTGGCGGACGAGGTCGGTGTTGAGCGGCGGCGCGCCGCCGGCGGCCGGCTGCAGCTCCACCCAGACGTCCACCCGGCCGCGCTGCAGCGCCGCCTTGACGGTGTCGCGCACCGCCTGCTCCAGCTCCACGGAGGCCGCCGGGAACTTGAGAAAAATGTCCAGGTAGCGGTTGTTCACCGCCTTCATCTGGATCGACACAAGATAGCCGCCGATGGCCCGGGAGCCGCTGGCGAAACCGGTCATGGAATGGAGTGTGCCCATCGCGTCCTCACGCTTCGTTGCGGAATTGGATGTCGTGCAGCTTCTTGTACACCGCGCCCAAGGCCAGCAGCTCGTCGTGGGTGCCCGTCTCCACGATGCGGCCGCGATCCAGCACGATGATCCGGCCGGCGTTGCGCACGGTGCTCAGCCGGTGGGCGATGACGAAGGTCGTCCGGTTCTGCATCAGGTTGGCCAGCGCCTGCTGGACCAGGCTCTCCGACTCGCTGTCCAGCGACGAGGTCGCCTCGTCGAGCACCAGCAGCGGCGCGTCGCGGAGCAACGCCCGGGCGATGGCCAGCCGCTGGCGCTCGCCCCCCGAGAGCCGCGCGCCACGCTCGCCGATGATCGTGTCATACCCCTGGGGCATCTTGACGATGAAGTCGTGGGCCAGCGCCGCCCGCGCCGCCGCCTCGAGCCGGTCGGCGGACACGTCGCCGGAGCCGTAGCTGAGATTGTTGCGCACCGTGTCGTTGAAGAGGAAGGTCTCCTGGGTGACGATGGCGATCTGGCGGCGCAGCGAGTCGAGGCGGACGTCGCGCAGGTCGACGCCGTCGATCCGGATGGCCCCGCCGGTGGGATCGAAGAACCGCGGGATCAGGTTGGCCAGCGTGCTCTTGCCCGCCCCCGAGCTGCCGACGATGGCCAGCACCTCACCCCGGGGCACCCGCAGGTCGATCGCCTCGAGCACCGGCACCGGCTCATCGCCCGGCCGCTCGTAGTGGAACGACACGTGGTCGAAGACGATGTCGCGGCGCATGGGCGGCAGCTCCGCGGCGTCGGATCGCTCGGCGACCCGCTCGTCCTCCTCGAGCACCTCAAAGATGCGGTCCACCGAGGCGAACGTCTGCTGGAAGCCCAGGTGCATCCGCGAAATGCGACGCACCGGGTCGTAGAGCCGCACCAGCGAGGTCAGGAACACGGCGAACGCGCCTACGGTGAGCGCGCCGGCCTGGATTCGGAAGTGGGCATACACCAGGAAGGGGACGAAGATCAGGACGCCGATCAGCTCCATCAGCGGCGGGTTGATGGAGACGATCCGCCCCGCCTTCAGGTTGAAGCGGAGCAGCCCGTCGGTCATGCGGCGGAACCGCAACGACTCCCCGGCCTCCATGCCGAAGCCCTGCACCACCCGGTGGCCCGACATGGTCTCCTGGAGCATGTTGGTCATCTCGGCCATGTGCTCCTGGCTGTGCCAGCCGTAGCCCTTGATCCGCCGGCCGAGGAAGCTGGTGATCCCCGCCACCACCGGCCCCACCACGAGGGTGGCCCCGGCCAGGTACGGATCGATGTAGAACAGCAGCACGACGAACGCCACCATGGTGAGCACCTGGCGGGCGAAGTCGGCCAGCGAGCGCGAGACCGTCTCCTGGATCTTGTCCACGTCGTTGACGATCCGGCTGGTGAGCTTGCCGGTGGAGTGGCGCGCGAAGAACAGGGTGGACTGCCGGACGATGTGATCGAACAGGTCATTGCGGACGTGCTGGATGATCTTCTGGCCCGTGTAGATCGTGGCGTAGTCGGCGAAGTAGAGACAGACGCACTTCAGGAAGGTCAGGATCAGGATGCCCAGGGCGACCTTCAGGTAGATGTCGGGCCCGCGGAGGTCGAACCAATCGTACAGGAACTGGAACTTGGCCGCCGCGCCGGAGAGCGCCGTGTGCTGCGCCAGCACCGAGTTGAAGATGGGCTCGATGAGCATCATGATGAGCCCCTCGAGCGCGCTCACCAGGGCCAGCAGCACCAGCGACACCGCCAGTAGAGGGAGGTACGGCTTGAGGTAGACCATCAGTTTGCGCAGTTCGTTCATGTCCGGGCGGCTTCTCCGGGCGGAAGTGACTCATCGTAGTACGGTCGGGCGGGAAAGTCAAAGGCGGTTGAGATTTCGGACGGGCGGTCAGCGGGGATCCGCCTCGGCCGGCGCCACCGTGAGCACCGCCGCTCCGTGCCGCAGCCGGCTGTGCTTCAGGTCGGCCAACGCCTCGTTGGCCGCCGCCAGGGGGAACGTCTGCACGTCGGTGTGAATGGGCACCACCGGCGCCAGGGCCATCAGCTCCTCCGCGTCGGCTCGCGTGCTGGCGGTGACGGAGCAGAGCGTCTTTTCGAAGTAGAGGTGGCGGGCGTAGTCCAGCGGCGGGGTGTCGCTCATCCAGATGCCCGCCAGGGCGAGCGTGCCGCCCCGGTCCAGGTGCTCCAGCGCGCGCGGGACAATCTCGCCGGCCGGGGCGAACACGATCCCGCCGGTCAGGGGTTCGGGCGGCGCCTCCGTGGCGGCGCCCACCCACTCCGCGCCCTGCCGGCGGGCCAGCTCGCGGTGCGCCTCGGAGCGGGTGAAGACGTACACCCGGCAGCGCCAGTGGCGGGCGATCTGAATGGCGACGTGGGCCGACGCGCCGAAGCCGAACAGTCCCAGCGCCTCGCCGGGGCGGACGCGCGACAGGCGAAGCGCCCGGTAGCCGATGATCCCGGCGCACAGGAGCGGCGCCGCCTGGGTGTCGGACACCCCCGGCGGCAGCGGACAGGCGAACGCCTCGGCCGCCACGGCGTAGTCGGCGTAACCGCCGTCCCGGTGGAATCCGGTGAACACCGCGTCGGGGCAGAGGTTCTCGCGCCCGGCCTCACAGAATCGGCAGGCACCGCAGGTTCTACCCAGCCACGGCACCCCGACTCGGTCGCCGGGTCGGAACCGCAGCGCTCCCGGCCCGACGGCGTCAACGACGCCGACGATCTGGTGGCCGGTCGTGATCGGTCGGATCGGGAGCGCCAGGTCCCCTTCGGCCTCGTGGAGGTCGGTGTGGCAGACGCCGCAGGCGGCGACGCGGATCCGGATCTCGCCCGGGCCCGGTTTCGGCATGGGGACATCCTCCAGCCGCAGGGGCCGCTCCTCGATGGGGGCTGATTCGTGAAGCCGCATGGCGCGCACGGGTCACCTCCGAAGCTGGCACAACCGAAGCTTGTGGCCATTGTAGTGCGGCTGTCGTCGCACTGCAAGGTTCGGGGTTCGGAGACCGTTCCCATTCGTTGATGTGATGAGAAGAGCGCTCCTTTTAGCGCCACCGAGACACGAGATATAATCTCGTGGGTGATTGCTCCCGGGGTCGCGGCGCCAAAAGGAGCGCACACGATGACAACACCATTGTACCTCGGAGTCGATTTTCATC
>JAAYUB010000007.1 GCA_012517875.1 Acidobacteriota bacterium
ATCTCCTCGATGACCTTGTAGTCCGGATAAGGTAAAAAATCTTTCGCACATTTATGGATGCGAAGGAGTCCTCCGAACTGACGGAATATAAACCTCGGGTGCGACTAAGCACATAATCTTTCGCACATTCCATCGGATCATTCCATTCAACCGCCCATTATTTGGCACTGTGCCTGCCGGCCAGGATGAACCGCCGGGCGAATTTTAAAATCTCCTCGATGACTTTGTAATCCGTGATGTTCCAGTCGTAGATGATCCGGCGGAGGGATTTGCGCTTCTCGGGCTCCATGGTGTAGAGCATCCGAAGCATGCCGGTCTTTTCCTCGGCCACCTCGTCGGGTGGTCCTTCGACCTGTAGCCGGAATGTCACTGTGACGCGGGCTGTCTTGCGGTAACGGGTGAACGCTGTAACTTATTGATAATTGGCGCACCCGGAGGGGCTCGAACCCCCAACCCTCGGTTCCGAAGACCGAACGTACGATCTGACCACCACGGCATCGAGCGATAAAAAGCAACACGAGATAATACCGCCAAGGCTTTGGTTATAGCCGTTTCGGCGATTATCCCCGATCATCGCCGGGAGCGGTCCGGTACCGCCCGAAATCGGGTCATTTTGGGGTTGAGTGTGACACCAGTGTGACGGGAAAAAACAGACCTTGATGGAGTCGAACGCAGATTGACTATTGGAAATAGGAACTTTCAGCAGTCATGGTTCAATCCCCTTCCGGTTTGGCTGATATCCTGATGTGCCCAGCGGAGGGTGTGATCTGAGACTCCGTTCCCGCCGTCTCCAAGATCGCATGCCCCATGGCTGCGTCGGGGAGGTTGACGTTCAGCATCCGGATGAACCATTCCGGGACGTGGTGGCGTCTACCGACGTAGAGATTTCCTTTGGGTACCGTTTGCACGCGCAACCAGGCAAATTCCATTGCCTGTCTGTTCGTGTCATCCAGCGCGGAGTAGGTGGCCTCGATTTCCTTCAACCGGCCTTCCAAGCGCGCGACAGCCTCCTGCGGTTCCCGGATGGCAAACTCGTTCCACACCATCGGCAGCGGCGGATCCATGTGGCCGCTCACGATCAGGCCACACCCGGCTTGAGCGCCGATCAGGGTGATGAACGGTTCCTTGCCGGGGCTGACATGGCTGACGAAAATCCCGATCTCGTCAGGCTGCCGGTTGGCCTGGACAGTCTCGACGAGCTGGGCATACTGGGGCAGGACGCTCCACACCTTACCCCGGCCGCCGGCGATGGGCGTCTGCCAGAGTTTCTTGCCGACCAGGAAATTCCCGCCGAGGCCGAAGATGTGGATATGGCCCATGTGGTATGAGACAGCCTCGTGCAAGAGATGCAGCCGGTCGACCGCATAGTCGCCGCAACGGAATCGCCGGATGACGTCCACGTCCTCGTGGTTGCCCCAAACCGCATAGATCGGGACATCAAATTTCTTCTCGCCCCGGAGGAAATCGGGCAGTTCACTCAGGGGGAGTGAACGCTTCACGAACTCCCTTTGCTCAGCGGGCGGCTGGGCGAGGATTTCCTTCTTCCGTTCCGGATTCAATTCGGAGTGCCGGATGTGCAGGGCCACTTCCCGGTCGCTCAAGCGGCCGATGCTCTCGTCGTCCGAGAATCCGAAATCGCCGGCGTGGATCACGGCCTCACAGTTATTTTCCAATGCCAGCCGGTTGATCGGCGACAGTTTTCCATGGGTATCGGAGACGAGGAGAATTCGGGTCATTGAGAAAATCATCTCAAGGGATCTATTCCATGGCAAAATCCCGGAGCCGGCTTGTGGCCGGGGTGAGAAATGCTTCCCCCGGCAAGTCGAACACGTTTTGGAACTCGGCCGGCAGTTCCCGGATTCCCCTGATGCGCAGAGCTTCCTGAAGGGCGGCCCGCAGCTCCGAGGCTTGAAGATAGGTGGACACTCCGGTCCAATTCCTCCCGTACAGGAACCGCCACATATACTGATGAAAGCGGAACTGCGCTGCCCAGTTCACCCAACGGACCGGCCTCGTACCAAGGAAGGTCTGCCAATGCTCAGGCTTCAACTGATAGCGGCGCTGGTTGCCTAGTCGGAAACTGTGCACCAAACCGGAGGATTCCATTTCCTGGCACACACTGAACAGGCTGGGTTGCGAAAAGTGCACCCCGCGGGACAGCTCCGAGGGGTGGGCCGAATCATGGGTCAGTAGGTAAACGATCACGTCGGCCCTGATATTGAGGCCGAACAGATAACGCAACCTGAGCCAGAGGGTGGCAGCCGATTTTGTTGAGATCCCGGTGTTCAGATCTCGCAAACGGACGGGGCCACGCAGCCAACCGGCCCGTTGGAACGCCGGGTCCTGTTCCCCCCAGCCAGGCAGCGGCTGCCCATGCGGATCGAGAAAAAAGGCGGCTGGTTTTTCCGGCCGCGATATCCCGGCGAGACGTTTCCAGCGGCTGTCCCCTGAGATTTTTAAAAGCCAGGTGGCCGGGGCCCCCAACAGGGAGCGGTCCAACTCCGGCTGCTGGCGAGCCAGATTTCCCAGGCGCTTGAGGTTGATCGCCTCGCCGTGTGACACCAGCCAGGACAAAACCTCGTCGTAGAGGCGGGGATCCATCCGTCCCAGCTCCCAACTGGCCAGTAGCAGCGCCTCCGGATCGATCACTGCGACCAGCTTGTCAGCCTTTACCTCAGGAGCGGTCCCGGCGGCAAACAAGCCCAGACCGGCCCACTGCTCCCAGAACCGGGACAGGAGGCACTCGGTGTATTCTTCTCTAAATGCTTGCAGCGACATCGTCATATCCCAGTGCCCGGATACAGGCACGTAAACTGTCCCGGAAGGGTGACGACACATCATGTCCGATCGCCCAGCGCGCGGCCATCAGAATTTCTTCGCGCGCCGGCCGAAGTGCCAGCAAGTCGGCGTAGTGTCGGTCCTGGGGACCTCGGTCCACCGCTGCATAAAGCTTCAGGTGGATCTGGTCCAGGCGCCCGATGAAGTGAACGGTCAGGGTTGTGCCATACGACCGCGTGCTCCAACGACGGTCCAATCCTTCCGGCAAACCGCCATCCACCAGGCTGGTTGGACCCGGATTCAGCCACATGGACGGCAAATGGAAGTCCGCCGCCACCCGCGCCACCGCCGCCGCCAACGAATCCGGGAATGGATCCGCCTTGCGGACTTCGCCATTAACCACAAAGGCCAGGATGTCCACATCCCTGGTCGTGCGAGGGATAAGACCCAACGCGCTTAAAGCCGCACCGCCACAGACAACCAATTCCGTCGGTACGGAGCTTCGCCGAAGCAGTTGTTCTCCGAGCGCTCCCAGTAAAATGTCGAGTTCCTTCGCTCCAATCTCATCCATGAGTTAAATTATACCTATAGAATCTATAGCTGCAACTTAATTCCTTAAATTCTCCATGACGGCAAGATGATATCCCCCAGAATGGCAGCCGCGGCTTCCTCACCCCGCCCCTTGAAGTTGCGGAGGTCCAGGTAGAGCTGGATCGGGTGCACGACCTGAAGATCATCCACCGTCTCCGCTCCGTAGAACACACCTTCATCGTAGGGACTCAGAATCGTCACGTTGGCGCCGCTGTCCACGGGTTTCAATTTCAAGCGCGCCAGCGCATCCTCCGGCATCGCTTCCACGAACGCCATGACCCGCTGATAGCGGACAGCCGGAGAAACCCGGGCCGCGCCTGAAAAGCCCGTGAGGGCATACCGGATCCCCCGATCATTCAAAATCGATCCCAGCGTCTTCTCGATTTCGACTGGCGATTCCAGGGAGTAGTAATCCGTGGCGACGTTCTTTTTGAAATTGTAGCTGGCGGTCCATTCGGCCAACAATTCCGCCGGCGCCGCCAACTTCACTCCGCTATCTTCGTCGGTCAGCCATTCCCGGTCGCGCAGGATCCGCAGCACGTTGGCCACCTGGCCCAGGCTGACGTTTGCTTCCCGAGCCAACCGCTGATACCGCCAGCTCTGCCGAGCATTTGCCAGGAGCACGCGGAGCACCCGAGTGGATTTCGGCGCATACAGCGAACGCAATTCCCGTCGCGCCGGGGCAGGATTGGGCAGCCCTTCCCTTTGAATGAAGATGGTCTGGAAACTCAGGAAACAATTACCGGCTGAATCCAGATATCCCGCGCCATTTTGTTTGCAAATTTCGGCCGTCCGACTGGACACAAAGGGGGCAATCAGAATCCCATAGCTGTTGGGATATTCCGACCGAAAGCGGGCGATCAGGTTGAGGGCATTGCGGGCGACCCGGGGCTGCCCGCTGGGGATCACGGCCACCAACAAGAGCTGACTTAGATCTTGCACAAAAACTCGGACGATGAAGTCTTGATTCAGATGATCAAACCAGGGGGCACCCTCATACGTTACTATCCGGAGGGATGGCACTTTCGAGAGACAATTCTCCAGTAGTTCGCGTGCACGTTGATGAATCTGGTTTTTGGTCATTTTCATATTTCACAATTTTTTCAGCGTTTGCTGAAAATAAGTATTTCACTGAAAGAAGGATTGTCAATGAATAACTGATCCCTTGTCAATCAGCCTTCAAGGATTCGAAGGCTGCTCCGAGTTTCCGCAAAGCATCAAGTGATCTTGGCCAAGACCACTCAATATAGAAAGATATCCATCAATAATCACATTTCGCAATTACCATGACGACACTTAATCGTGAAGAAGCATCCGAGTAATCTTTCGGCAATCGATTCAGTTAATGAATTTCATATCTGATTCAGCCACACCATGTCCAGCACATCAATCCGGCCGTCGGCATTCAGATCCGCAGCCTCCAGGGGAGCGATGAAGCCGGCCTCCCCCCAGACGATCGCTTCGGACAGGTACAGGGCAAGCAGTTCCAAATCCACCGCATCGACCATCCCGTCCAGGTTCAGGTCGCCGAGCAGGAGATTCGGATCCACTATGAAATGCGGAACGAGCTCATAGTCATGATCCAGCTCCAGCTCCAGCGGATTCTCGCTCCCCTCGTAATCGCCCGACCAATGCGCAAACACGTAGCCAGGATCCGGCAAACCCACCACCCGCGCGATCCAGCCGGCCGGGTAGGTGTAGGCGCCGGGAGTCGGCACGGTCAACCCGTGGGCACCCGCCTGCACGCGCAGCACGCAGCCGGCGGGGTGCGACGTAGGATCCAGCGGATCGGTCCCCGCGGCCGCCTCCTCGCCGTCGGAGTACCCGTCCAGGTCGGTGTCCCAGGCGTGGGGATTGGTCTCCCCGGGATCGATCATCCCATTACCGTTGGCATCCTCTTGCGCGGTGGTCCGGCCGTCGGCGTCGGGATCGGCCTCCGGATCCATCGCCTGCAGCCAGCCGGCCGCATACAGCCCTGATTGCGTGACGTCCCCGCTGGCCCCGTTGCCGGTGGCGACGCTCCCGGAAACGACGGACCAGATGCCCGTCTCCGAGTCATAGCGGTAGAGGACCAGCTCGTCGAAAATGTCCGGACCGGCGCCGGCGATGGTCAGATCCTCCGGCGTGACCGCAAGAGTCAGAGTGACGGGCGCGGCGAACTCCGCCTGCAGTTCCCCGGCCGCATCCTCCGCTGCCAGGTGGACGGCATGACCCGCCAGCGTTAATACATCGATGGCGGCCGCCTGCCGGGACACGGGCAGGGCCACAGAGGCGTCATTGCTCCAGATGCCGGTGCGGTGGTAGAACCTCTCCGGATCGCCCACCGGCACGGCCATCACCTGGGGAGAGACATAGACGGTGCGGCTGGGCAACCTGCGCTTGCCGCCTGTTTCATCCGCCGATCCCGTGATGCGATCGGCGAGCACGGCCGTGTCCATCACCGCCGCCGTCATGCGCGCCGCAGGCGGGGTCGCTCCCGTCTGGACCGTGCCCACCGACACCCCGGTGACGGACTGCAGCTCCGTGGCACCGCTCTTGCCAAACACCACCTCCGCCACCGGGATGAGACGGCGGAGGATTTCGGAGAGGAACGGCACGGTCGTCATCAGGCTGTTGCTGACCGTGCTCAGGAAGACGGCCGGACTGGGCGCCCAGTCGTGCTTCCGGTAGTCGGCCAGAAGATAGGGCGTGTCTTCGAACACCACGCCGCGGGCGTACTCCTGTTCCACCTCCTGGTACAAACCGAGGCCGATGGAGAGTTTCAGCCCCTTAAGGTGTGGAATTGGAACTTTTATTGCCGCCTCCGCCCGCAGGCCCCGCACGGACTGAGCACTTGTCCGGGTCAGAGCGGACGGATCGGCAGCCTCCACCGTGGTAAGGAAATTTTTGATGTCTCCGGACAGCCACTCTGGGGTGAAATTGGATAGGGACGGCTGATGCCCGACGGCTACCTGGGAAAGGGTTCCAGCCAGTAATTGCGGATTCTGTCCCACCAGAAAGATCGCCTGGGGATCGCTGGTGGCCCATTTGATCCGGGTGCCGGCGTATGACTGACCGCTGAAGAGCAGCCAGGAGGCGCCCACTGATTCTGTCGTCTCAATGGTGGCGCCGATGCCGCTGATCTCGGGCCCCCGGCTGGTCACCTCGTACTGGACGGTGTTGGTGTGGGTGCGGTTGACGCCTTCCAGGCTGTCCAGCCAATCCAGTTCGTCGGCCAGATTCAACTGGACGCCGGCGCCGGCCGACAGTCCCAATGCCAGGGAATCGGTGACATCCCCCTGGCCGGACGGGCTGAACTGGCGCCCTTCCTGCAACGTGCCGCTGAACGCCACATTCCCGCTCAGGGATAGCGGCCCCAGTGCGATGGACGCACCTGCTGACGATCGTCCATCCACGCTGGCGCCGTAGTTGATATTCTGGTAATAACGCGCCGGTTCGAACTCCGCTGTGGGATAACCCTGCGAGGACAGCCACACCAGCGTCGCCGTGTGGACGTGCTGCGACAGGAACCGGACCGGGGAGCCGCCGAAGTTCCCGAAGAAGGTTAAGGCGCCGGTCACGTCGGCGTTCCGGGCCGCGCCGGTCCAACCGCCCGCGTTGTAGTCGATCTCGCCACCGAGGTACGCCCCGGCTTTCAGCCCGATCGAGCCCGAAGCTTCAGCCTTCGGAGCGCCAGAAATGCCCAATTCGGCCGACACCTCACCCGACAGGCTGAAATCCCCCTGTCGGCCCACCCCCTGGACGATGCCACCCGCCGACGTGTCGGCGGCCAGGAGCTTCACTGTGTAGCCCGCCTGCGCCCCCAGCGACAGCTTGGCCGACGCCACCGACTGTGCCCCGCCGCCCGGCGTCTCCGCCTCCCAGACCGGACCGCCCAGGGCGAACACGTAGTTGGAGCGACACGGAAGTTTCTGTTGCACCCGGATGCTGAAGTCCAGGTCCTTTTCCAGCAGGAAGTAGTCCTTCCACTCGCCGCTCTCCTGCAGGCGGATGGTTCGGGGAAAGTCAAGCTTCAGCGCGTCGCCCGCGTGCGCGCCCGACTGCTCCAGGTCCAGCTTCACCCGCAGCACGCCGGGCTTGATGATCTCGGCCTGGACGCTCACTCCGGCCTTGTCCGAGTTCAGGCTGAGCTGCACCGGCCGGACCGGCACTGGCTGGCGGTCCACGTCCAGGATCTTGTAGTAGCGGTAGAGCCGGGTGTCCGGATACGCGGTATTTGCTGCCGCTCCACGCGGGGTGAGGTTGGCGTGCAGTTCCTCCAAGAAAATAGAGTTCTGAAGATGAGTCTCGCGATACTCGCTGCAGACTGTGTTTGGATTGTACGGGTGCGGACGGGTCTCCGTTCGGACAAAGAAGCGGGTCCCGGCGTCCAGCGACACGCCCTCGATGATGATCCCGGTGGCCGTCTTGTCCGGCGTCTCGGCCAGGTATACCATTTCCCCCGAGGGTTCCTGCCGCTGGTAGACCTGATAGAATCCTTCGTCCTCATCGTATGCGATGGGAGTCCAGGTCAATTGAAGCGTGTCGGGTTCATGGAATCCCCAGCGGGGCTGGACGGGCGGAACGGTCTGGGTGCTTTCGAAATCGCCCCCGTGGTGTTCGTCCACAAACGCACGGACGGAATCGTCTGTGATATAAAGCGCGTTGTACGCCAAATACAATCCGATATTCCAGCCTAGATTAGTCATATTCTTGATCTCTGAGGGTATCTCACCCGAAAACTTGTTGCCGCTCAAATCCAGAGAGGTCAGATTGCTTAGAACTCCGATCTCATGGGGGATCGGCCCTGACAGTTGGTTACAAGCCAGGTTCAGATAGCCCAATTGCGTCAGCGGCAACAACTCGGACGGAAAGGTTCCCGACAGGAGGTTGTGACTCAGGACCAAACTGGCTAATTGCGTGCAGTTGCCGATTGTACCGGGGAGGCTTTCAATCAGATTCCGGTCAAGATCCACATTCAAATAGCCTGTATTGGATTGGATGCCATCGGCGATGCCGTTGATCGCGTTGTCGGACAAGTCGAGATTTGCCC
>JAAYUB010000008.1 GCA_012517875.1 Acidobacteriota bacterium
GCCGGCGGGACCGGTGGCAGGGCGAGGCCGGGCGCCGCCTCGTCCGGCTTCGGCCACGCCCCCAGCGTGGCCTGCAATCGGCTAGCGAGTTCCTCGGGATTGAAATGCCCCACCACCGCCAGGATGCAGCGGTCCGGGCGGACGTGCCGGCGGTAGAACTGCCGGACGTCGGTGTGGCCGATGATGGGCAGGGAGGCCTCCGTGCCCAAGACGGAACGCCCGAGCGGGTGTTCGCCGAAGTATGCCCGGCGGCCGTAGAGGGCGATGACCTCGCCGGGCTCGTCCTTGATGGCGCGCACCTGCTCCAGCTGCCGGTTGCGTTCCTTGATGAACTCCTCTTCGGCCAGCAGCGGCGCGGTCAGGCTGCCCGCGAGGATCTCCAGCAGGCGCGGCAGGTGCTCGGCGAGGCACCGCCCGCTGAGCCGGATGTGCTCGGCGTCGGTCTCGACTTCGAGTGCGGCGCCCAGGAAGTCGAGCTCCTCGGCCAGGGCGTCGGCGTTCAGGCCGGCGGTCCCCCGGAGCAGCAGCCGCCCCGTCAACTCAGCCAGGCCGCCCCGGTCGGCCGGTTCGAAGGCGGTGCCGGCGCCGACGAGCAGGCAGGAGACGTGCACCACCGGCAGGGAATCGTCGCGGTGGATGAGCACCATCAGTCCGTTGTCCAGCCGCTGCTCCGCCGGGGGGTGCAGCTGGAAGCCATTGGCCGCGGCGAACGCGGCCAGCGCCAGAATCAGCCATCCGGTGAGGGTCGTTCTGTGGTTCATGGCGGTCTACTCCGGTTGGAGCACGGCCAACGTGGCCGCTCGGGGATTGAGATACTTCCGGGCCACCGCCTGAATCTGTTCGTGGGGAACGGACCGGTACCGTTCAGCCAGGGTGAACAGGTTGCGCCAGCCGCCGTGGTAGATCTCGGCCAAGCCCAGTTGCAGGGCCTTGCCGCTGATGCTGTCGAGGCCGTCGTAGAAGGCGGCCCGCCGCATGTTGAGCGCCTTCTGGTACTCGCGGGCCGACACGCCTTCGCGGCGCACCCGCTCCAATTCCTCCCAGATCACGGTTTCGATCCGGACCGGGTCGGCGCCCGCCACCGGCTTGACGTCAACGATGAACAGGTTGGGATCGAGGTTGTCCGGCATGCCGCCCGTCACGGCGGTGGCCAGCTTTTCCTCGCGGACCAGGCGACGGTACAGGCGGGAGCTCTCCCCCTCCAGCAGGATGTTGTCCAGCAGCTGCAGGGCGAAGTAGTCGGCGTCGCCTGTCCCCGGCACCAAAAAGGCCAGTTTGAAGAGCGGCGTCATGGCCTGGCGGCGGAGCAGCACGCGCTTGGCGGCCACCGCCTCGGGTTCCCGCGTGGTCACCGGCGGCGGCTCGGGGCTGGCGGGGATATCGCCGTAATGCCGGCGGACCAGCTCCAGCGCGGCCGTCGGCTCGAAATCGCCCACCACCACCAGCACGGCGTTGTTGGGCGCGTAATACAGGCGGAAGTAGTCCATGACCTCGGGACGCCGCCAGCTCAGGATGTCGCTCATCCAGCCGATCACGCCCCAGTGGTACGGATGGGCGGCGATGGCCGTGGAGCGGAGCAGCTCGTCGAGCAGGCCGTCGTTGCTGTTCTCCACCGCCATGCGGCGCTCCGAGGCGACCACGCCCCGCTCCGATTCGAAGACCTCGGGCACGAAGCTGATGCCCCGCATCCGGTCGGCTTCCATGGCCACCATCTCCGCCAGGCCGCCGGCCGGGAACCAGTCGGTGTAGGCGGTGATGTCCTCGCTGGTAAACGCGTTGTTGCTGCCGCCCAGCCCTTCCATCCGCCGGTCGAATTCACCGGGGCCGATCGCGGCGGTGCCGTTGAACATCATGTGCTCGATGAAATGGGACACTCCGGTCAGGCCGGGCCGCTCGTTGCGGGAGCCCACCCGAAAGAAGGTGTAATAGGCGATGTTGGGAATCGAGGCGTCGCGCACCAACAGGACCTTCAGGCCGTTGTCGAGGCGGTGTTCCTGCACGTCCGCCGGGCCGAAGGCGCCGGCGGCCGGCAGCGCGGCCGCGATCAGGATCAGGCCAAGGATCAGGGTTCGGATGTGCTGCATGGTAGCCCCCGCAGTCGGGTTGAAAGCCGCCCATTGTAGTCCGGGCCGCCCGGGAAGACAAGCGTTTCTCGCGGCGTCGGACGCCCCGGGTCAGTCCACCCGGAACGGCGACCGCCGGCCGAGAAAAAAGCGGAAGGCCGCCGCCAGGTTGTGCTGGAGGTCGGGCTTGGAGCCGAGCAGCACCAGGGCGTCGCGCCAGGCGAAGGTCTCTCCTTCGAGCCGGGTCAGCCGCTCGGCGCCGACTGCGGCCGCCGCCAGCGCCTCGTCCACCATGGGCGCCATCTTGTCGCCGAGGCGCAGGTGGGTGTCCTCGATGATCAGGGCGTAGCGCGGCTGCAGGGCGAAGAGTCGGCCGATGCAGGCGTCGATCTCCCCCTGGTGGATGTGCTTCGGCGGCGACGACTTAATCTCCCCCACCAGCAGGCCGCCTTCCAGGAGCGCCACCAGGTCCAGGTCGCCGCTCACCGGCGAATTCCTGAGCCGGACCCCCCGCAGGGCGGGCAAGGTGAACTCGCGGTACAGCATCTCCTCGACGAACCACTCGAAGAGCCCGCCCATGTTTTCGGCCAGCTCCGCCCGGATGCGCGCCGCCCCGCCCGGCCCGAAGATCGCGGTCATCTCGGCGGCGTACTCGGCGGCTTTCTCGGCGGTGTAGAAGCGGCGGCCGCGCAGCACGCGCGCCTCGTCCTTGAGGAGGTAGTCGCGCAGGAAGAGGCGGAAGGAGTACCGCTTCAACAGCGTGTAAAAGCGGTCCCGGCGCGGCCGGGACAGCCGGTCCGCAGCTGGCGGTTCGCCGGCCGAAGACTCGCCGGCGAAGTCGAAACCCCGCCGCCGCAGGCTGTCGCGAACCGCCTGCCGGCCCGCCTCGCGCTCATGGTCCGTTCGTGTTCCCATGGCGGTCATTATGCCATAATCCGGCCGGTTTCATGGGCGCGGGGTTTATAGTTGATGGTTAATGGTTAATTGTGGAATAGCATCACATCGTGCACAACTTTTCTCATGACCGATGTTCACTAACATCGTGCACAACTCCCCCCGAGGGGGGAGTTGTTAAGGGTGGCCGAATAGCATCACATCGTGCACACATTCACGATCTGATGTATCC
>JAAYUB010000009.1 GCA_012517875.1 Acidobacteriota bacterium
ACATCCAGTACCAGCCGGCGAACTGGATCACCGAAGGATCGGCCACCAGAGCCAGAGGCTCGGGCAAGAGGGCGACCGACGGCGCCGACCAGATGATGCCATCGTTCGATTCGGCCGTCAGGATCCGGTCCGGGATGCCGGAGGCCAGCTCGCCGCCGCACCACCACATCCGGTAGCGATCGCCTGACCGCATCAGCGACACGCCGTAATCGTACCCGCTGCGGTACAGGACCTTTTGCCGGTACTGCGAGACCGCCACCCAGCCGCCCACGCTGACGCTCTTGCTGGCGGGCGCCGCCCGGGTGGCGCCTGCCGCCGCCGGCGGGCCGGCCAGGACGGCCGCATCGGACAGGGCCAGCAACAGCAGCAGGCCGATCGTCCGCCACAGGCGCTGGTGTCCGCACGAGCGGAGCCGAGGGTGGTGGGGGCGATCCTCGTCGTCCGGCTTGCGCCGCTTGCGGTCATGGTTCAGCGGGCGGATCAGGATCAATTATCTTCACCTCAAGCGGCAGCGGGCGTTCAAACCGCGGCGGCGGGTGGCCAGGCGCTGCCGGGTTGTGCGACCGGCTGACGGATCAGCCGATCAGGGCCGCGACCGCTCACCGGCCCTCGGCCGCGGGCTCGTACGCCTGGTTCCGCCACATCTTGATCATGTCGTACGGCGCCGGCGCTCCGCCCAGGTACTTGTGGAACCAGTCCAGATGGGCGTTGTAGTAAAACGGCATGCTCTTGACGGCGTTCGGCCAGTGGCCGTCGTTTTCGAACACGATGAGCCGGGAGGGCACCTGCATCCGCTGGAGGTCGGTGAAGAAATGCAGGCTCTGGGTGTAGGGGACCCGGTAGTCGCGCTCGCCGGTGATCACGAGGCACGGCGTCTTGAATTTCGCCACGTGATTCGAAGGCGAGAATTTTTCGTACAGGTCCGACTCCCACGGCGTGCCGCCCATGTCCCATTCCGGGAACCATAGCTCCTCGGTGGCGCCGTGCATGCTCCGCAGGTCGTAGACGCCCATCATGGCGACCGCGGCCTGGAAGCGGTCGGTGTGGCCTTCCAGCCACATCACGGCGTACCCGCCCCAGCTCCAGCCCATGACGCCCATCCGGCCGGCGTCTACGTAGGGCAGCTTGGCCAACGCGTCGGCGGCCATCATCACGTCGTCGATCACCTTGCCTCCCCAGTCGCGGGAGATGGCGTCGGTGTAAGCCTGGCCAAAGCCGGTCGAGCCATGGGGGTTGGGGAACGCCACCACGTAGCCGGCGCCGGGGTACACCTGCCAGTCGCCGCGGAAGGAGTCGGCCCACATCATCTGAGGTCCGCCGTGGACGTTCAGGACCAGCGGGTACTTCTTCGCCGGATCGAAACCGTGGGGCTTGACGATGAAGATCTGAAGCGGATGGCCGGCGGCGCCGGGCACCTCGATCTCCTCGGCCGGGCGGATGTCCACCGCCTCCGCCACCTCGCGGTTGATGGCGGTGAGCGCCCGCAGCTTGCGGTCACCGAGGTCCCAGGCGTGCAACTCAGCCGGTTCGCCCACCGACGAGCGGATGAATACCAGCGTTTTTCCGTCAGGGGTGAGGCGCAGGGAGCGCAGCCCCTTGGCCTCGGTGCCGGGCATCACCTCGGTGATGGGACCGCCCGCGGCCGGCACCCGGTACACCGGGTAGCGGCCCCGCACCTGGGCGGTGAAGAGCAGGGCGGCGGAGTCGGGCGTCCAGCAAAAGTCGTCCACCCAGTTGTCGAGGGCGTCGGTCAGGACGCGGGTTTCGTCGGTCCGGCGGTCGTAGACGGCCAGCCGGAAACGGTCGGCCTCGAAGCCGGGCTGCGTCTGGAACCGGTAGGCGATGTAGCGACCGTCGGGCGAATAGAGCGGATCGCCGTCGAAGGCCGGATTCTTGGCGGTGAGGCAGCGCAGCGCCCCGTTGGCCATCGGGTACAGCCACAGGTCGTTGTTGGTGGACTGCTCCTCGTCCGGGTCGCGCTTGGAGACGACGCACAACTCGAGTCCGTCGGGCGAGAACGTGTAGCCGCGGTTGACGCTGGGCGCGATGGTGGGCGTGTCGAAGTCGCCGGGGGTCAGGTCGGTGACCGCGCCCGTGGCGACATCCACCTTCAGGGTGTGCTGGCGCTTGCCGTATCGGTCGCTGGCCCAATGGCGGTGCATGAGGTCGTCGGCCAGCCGGGCCTTGAGGGGGCCCTTGTCCAGGCCGTCCTGGATCCGTTTGTTGCAGGCGTCGTCGGCGCCGCACTCGGGAAAGATCTCGGAGGTGAAGATGACTGATTGGCCGTCGGGCGTCCAGACCGGATCGGCGGCGCCGGTGGAGAACCGGGTCAGCTGGCGCGGCTCGCCGCCGTCGGCGGGGAGCAGCCAGAGCTGGGCGCCGTCGCTGCGGGTGGAGACGAACAGCAGGGTCTTGCCGTCGGGCGACCAGCGGGGGGTGCTGTCCGATTTGTCCGAGGCGGTGAGCCGGCGCAGGCCGGTGCCGTCCAGATTGACAACGTGGATGTCGGCGTTGGTGGTGCCCTTGACCAGGTCGGACGTCGTGACGGTGAAGGCGATCCGGCGGCCGTCGGGCGAGATCTGGGGATCGGCCACCGACTGGATCCGGTACAGGTCGGCGATGGTGAACGGCGTTTTGGACACCTGGGCGGTGACCACGGTCAGACTGATCACTGCCAGCAGGCTGATGGCGGCCATACGTTTCATGGCGATCTCTCCTGTTCGGGCTGAGGGTGACACCGGGATCCGGAGGCGGGGCGCTGCTGGCGCCCGTGCGTCCGGGGCACCCCCGGTGGTCAGGGTGTATCTTAGCCGATGCCGGCGCGGAGGTCCACCCCGGCTTAGACCACCGCCTGCAGCGCCCGGCTCATGGTCCGCAGGAAGTTGCCCCAATATTCCACAAAGCTGGTCTGTTGGACCAGGTAGGGGGTCAGCACGCAGGATCGCAACACGTAGACACTGCCCAACCGGTCCCATTCCGCCTCCGGAATCCCTAACGACCGGACGAACCTACAGGGCGATTCGCCGTACTCATCCCGGCTGAGCGCCGTCTTGGAGGTGATGAAATCCTCCGAATACATGCGGCCCGACTTATACGAGCATTTTTCCCAGAGCCGCACGTTGAGCTCGTTCATGGCGGCCAGGCTCGGGTTCTCCTCCTCGTGGAAGGCGAAATCCACCATATTGAAATCCGGCCGGACCAGCGGGTGCACCCGGAAGCGCCGGCCGTGGAGATCATAGGGCGGCGTGGTGCGAAGGGCGTCGTGGAACCTGTGGGCGCCCTCGATGCTGGAGCCGATGATGCGTCCGTAACCGGTGATGTTGAGCGGCACAAGTTGGTGGGCGGTCCAGACTGAGGCGACGGCGGCTCCCGACTTGGAGCCCTCCATGATGTAGCTGCCCAGCAGCATCGGGTTGTCCTCGCTCTTCTCGAAGACGTACGCGGCGAAGTAGGAAATCAGCTCCAGCACCCGCCGGTCCTTGAGCACCACGGCCCCGGCGGCGTACGGGATGTACCCCATCTTGTGGGGATCGATGGTGATGGAGTCGGCCTCGGTCATAGCGCGGAAGGCGGCGTAGATGTCGGGATCCGGCCAGTCCAGGGGGTCCGAAAAGACATGATGGCGCCGGAACGCGGCGGGCAGTTCGGCCAGGTCGATGGGCTGATCGTCGGCGCCCAGGATCAGGGCCCGGGCGTAGCCGCCGTAGGCCGCGTCCACGTGGAGATAGAACCAGATCCCCTGCGTCGCAAGTTCCTGCCGGAGACTGACCACCTCGTGGACGGGGTCGATGGCGCCCTCCTCGGTGGTGCCCACGACGGCGACCACGGCGAGGATCGGCGTGTGTTCGGCCGCCAAGCGGAGGATGGTCTCCCGCAGGTGCTGGACGTCGAGGCGGAAGCGGTCGTCTACGCGGATGAACACCAAGTTGTCCTGACCCAGGCCAAGGATGTCGGCCGCCTTGGTCCAGGAGTAGTGTTTGGTCTGGGGCACCAGAATCTTGCCCAGCTTGCCGGCGGTGACGCCGGTGCCGCGGGCCGATCGGGCCCGCACCGTGTCCATTTGCCCGGCGGCCTTGACCCGGTCCAGGAGATCCAGGCTCTGCTCGGCGGAGTAATTCAGCAACTGCCACTCGGTCTGGCCGGCCACCAGTTCGGGGACCGCCTCCCGGACGGCCAGCGGCACGGACTTGAGATTGCGGGCAACCCAGAGCCCCTCGTAATTGGCCACCGTGCCTCCGGAAGTGACGTGGCCCCAGGCGCGGTCGGGATGGTAGCCCAGCAGGCGAGCAAGCTGCCGGCCCACCTCGATTTCCATGGCAGTGGTCGCCGGCGACCCCTCGTAGGCGCAGTTGTTGGGATTGTAAAGCAGGGTCAGCATGTAGGCGAGATTGGCGGCCATCAGGGTGTCGGCGTTCATGTGGCCGAGATAACGGGGCGAGAACCAGGGGACCGAGCTGAGCTGCAGCCGGCCGGCCAGCTCCACGAGCGCCTGCTGCGTGCGCTGCAGCGTGGCCTGGAAGCAGGGTTCGCATCGCTGAGCTTCGCTGAAGGCCGGCGAGTCATCGGGCTGGTAGTAGATCCGCCAGTCGGCGTGATCGTTCATCATGAACCGGAGCATCTGCATGAAGAAGTCCCGATTCTCCGACTTCGGCCCCAGGAACAGGGCATTCACGTCGATAAGGTCATTCCTGGATTCGTTTGTCATGGCTCTCGTTCTCCCAGTTATCGTTACCCTCGATTTTCCTGGCGGTGACTCGCCGCCCCACTTTTGTGACATAGCCTGGCACCATCACGGATCGGCACATCTTCCCTCTGACGTAGCCAGGTACCATCACTGTGACATAGCTTGGCACCATCACTGGCACAATCAAGGATCCCCCCCGACAGTTTTCTGTGACAGAGCGTGGCACCATAAGCGCCTGCGTCAACCGTAACAGCGTCTTAAAGCATACGCATACCGAATCTGTCTGTGACAGAGGCTGGCACGTTGTCAGATTCCGCGAATGCATGATAATGCGAGTGGTGCTTTCAGGTAAATAATTGATTGGGCCAACCTTATTCCTGCCGATAAGAAACCAATTTCTGGATACCCGGTGTGCCCAGCCGGGACTGTCGATCGAGCCAAGAGGCAAAATTTTCTTCGGACACTTTCACAGTCAAACGTTTGTAGATATGAAGACAATACTCTGGGAGTTCAGATGGGACGTCGGCGGCGCCTGCACATTCCGAACGCCATCGTGCATATCACGCTCAAATGCCACGATTCCGCCATGCTGCTCCTGGGTGAGGCGGACAAGGAATTGTATCTGGCGATACTGGATGAAACTGCCCGTGAAATGGACTACGGCGTGGTGAGCTTTTGCCTTCAGGACAACCATCTGCACCATATTCTGGAGACACCTCCGGATATAGAAGGGCACACACTGTCGGAGTTCATGTTCCGCGTGCTCAACCGGTTCAGCCATCGGTTCAATCAGCGTCACCGGCGCACCGGTACGGTTTGGAACGGCCGGTTCAGGGATACTGCCTGGATGAGCCGGAACCAGCTCCTGGCGCTGGAGATCCTGCTGTGGTATGTCGAGGCCAACACTTGGCGGCGGCGCGTGCGGCCGGTTCCGCCGTGGGAATGGCCGTGGTGCAGCGCCTACCGGCTGTTCCACGACCGGACGGAACAGCCGGCAACCCGGCTGCAGGATTACGTGAACCGCCTATATCGGGCCCGGGGAGACCCCCTCGGCGAGTTCCGCGACCTCCTCTCCCAGCAACGTCCCGACTGGTCGAAACGGGCACGTCAATCGAGGTTTATCAACCTGGACCGCCGCACGGAATTGGCCGTCCAGCATGATCTGAAGCACCTGAACGAGTCCATCCAGTCAGCCAGCCAGCGGAGCTGGAAACTGGAGGTGGCCCGCTACAGCATGCTGGCCCAGCCCACGATTCAACTCGTCATCTGAGACGGATCGATTAATGCCCGAAGCGGCCATCAACCGTGTTGACTTTTCACCGCATTGTGCCTATTCTGAATGCGTCATCCCGAGCAGGAGAATGCATCATGAAAGGTAACGACAAAATCATCGCCAAGCTCAACGACCTGCTGGCCGACGAGCTGACCGCCATCAACCAGTACATGGTCCATTCCGAAATGTTCGACAACTGGGGTTACACCCGGCTCCACGAGGTCACTGAAAAGCGGGCCATCGACGAGATGAAGCACGCCGAGAAGCTCATCGCCCGGATCTTGTATCTCGAAGGACTCCCCATCGTCTCTGAGCTGAAGAGTATCCATATTGGCGCCAACGTCGAGAAGCAGCTGGACAACGACTGGGAGGCCGAGGCCGGCGCCGTCAAGAGTTACAACGACGGCATCAAGTTGTGTGTCCAGTTTGCCGACAACGGCACCCGCGAGCTGCTCGAGGCGATCCTCAAGGACGAGGAGGCCCATATCGACCTCCTGGAGGCCCAGAAGGATCAGGTCGCCCAGATGGGCATCAAGAATTACCTGGCCGAGCAGATCCGGGGTTAGCTCTCCGCACGCACGTAGCACGCAGCCGCCGCGACAGCATGCGGTGCAGGCAGGCATCCTGCCGGATGAGTAACTCATCTGGCAGCGGCACTCCGGCGTAAAATTTGTATCATTATCAGTCCATTCAGCACATTCTTTAGACCACCCCAGCACTGATTCAATCAGAATCAAGGATTCAGGAGCGGATCTTCAGGCCTGTGGATCGGGTCGATGGCCGGTGCCTTGAGCATCCGTTGGCACGTTTCATTGATGCGGTGGGCCGGCGCCCGGGAGTGAGTGGATTATCTGTAATTTTTTCAACCTGTTCTTTGATTTATCCGGATTGTCTCATCCGTAGCGTCGCGTTAGAGTGGCATCACTAATCCGAGGAGGATGATCATGACCAACAGGTCAACGTGTCTTTACCCTAGCGAAATGGGTATCACAGTAGTCCTGCTGGGGCTGGCGCTGGCGGCCACGACGGCCGGGGCGGATCTGGGCACGGCGTTCACCTACCAGGGGCGGCTCGTGACGGGCGGCAACCCGGCCAACGGGACGTACGACTTCCAGTTCACGCTCTACGACGCCGACAACTGGGGCGCGAACCTGGGGACGGTGACCGTCGATGACGTCGCGGTGGCGGGGGGGCTGTTCACGGCGGCGCTGGACTTTGGCGAGGGGGCTGTGACGGGGCAGGCGCGCTGGCTGGCCATCGGGGTGCGCCCCGGGGCGAGCACGGGAGCCTATACGGCGTTGAGCCCGCGGCAGGAGCTGCGGCCGGCGCCCCACGCCCTGGCGTTGCCGGCGCTGCGCACAGAGCAGAACGCCGCGTCGCCCAACCTCGTTGGCGGACACTGGGCCAACAGCGTCGCCGGCGGTGTGGTGGGCGCCACCGTCGGCGGCGGGCAGGACAACGTGGCCGGCGGGACGGGCTCGGTCATCGCCGGCGGCAGCTGGAACACGACCACCGGCGCCCACGCCGTCGTGGCGGGCGGCGGCAACAACATCGCCGGGACCGTCGCCGTCATCGGGGGCGGAAGTGACAACCAGGCGGAGGGAATGTATGCCGTCATCGGTGGCGGCATCCTCAATGCGGCCGACGGCGACTGGAGCACGGTCAGCGGCGGCCAGAGCAACCAGGTCAACAAGGCTAACGACACGGTGAGCGGCGGTCTGGCGAATGTCGCCAGCGGCCCCGAGGCCGCGATCGGCGGCGGCAAGGACAATTACGCCGCCGGCACCGGGGCGGTCGTCGGCGGGGGGAGCGGAAATTCGGCCGCCGGCGCCCACGCCGTGGTGGCCGGCGGCGGCAATAACGACGCCTCCGCCGTTTCATTCGTTGGCGGGGGAAGCGACAATGCGACGTCGGGGTTTTATGACGTTATCGGCGGCGGTATTCTAAACACGGTGAGCGGCGACTGGTCCACCGTCGGTGGCGGACAGGGCAACAGCGCTGCAGGCGATAGCGCCACCGTCGCCGGCGGTATTCACAACGCAGCGAACGGCGACTTCAGCTTTGCTGCCGGAAGCTATGCCAAAGCCAACCACGCCGGCAGCTTCGTTCTGGCTGACTCGTCCGTAGCGGATTGCGTGTCGGCCCGGGACAACCATCTGCGCCTCCGGTTCTCGGGCGGGATCCTGATGAACGTCAACAGCGGCTACTGGTTCCAGGTTTATGGCACCGGTGGCCACCTGGTGGACGCTTCCAACGGGGCGCACCTGACCACGGGTGGAGCCTGGGTGAACGGCAGCCGGCGGGCGTCGAAGGAGAACTTCGCCGCAGTGGACCCGGCCGAGGTGCTGGAGCAGGTGGCGGCGCTGCCGGTGCAGCGGTGGAACTACATCGCCGAGGATGACGCGGTGCAGCACATCGGGCCGGTGGCGGAGGACTTCCGGGCGGCGTTCGGGGTGGGTGCGGGCGACGGCATCGCCACGGTGGACGCCGATGGCGTGGCCCTGGCGGCCATTCAGGCCCTGAACAGCCGGATCCAATCTCTCGAGGCCGAAAACCGGGCCTTGGCGGCCCGCCTGGCGGCGTTGGAAGCGCGTGACGCCTTCAAGACCCAGGGCTGCGCGACCGCCGCGAAGGGGAAGTGACATGAACCGGCGCCGCTACTCGTGCGAGCTCATCCTGCTGCTCGCGCTAGCGCTGGCGACCGTGGTCGTCGCTGCGACGGGCCCGCCAAAACAAAAAGCGGTTCAGGCCGACACGTACGCCATTGACTGGTGGACGGTGGCCGGCGGGGGCGGGGCCAGCTCCGGCGGGCCGTACCTCGTGGAGGGTAGCATCGGCCAGCCAGTCGTGGGAATATCCGCAGGCAACGAGTATTCACTCGCCAGCGGATTCTGGCTCCCGCTGGAGCAAACGCTGTACGCCGCCCACGTGGCCAGCACCGAGACCTGGTGGACGCGGCTCACCCTGCTCAACGCCGGCGACGCGGACAACCCGATCACCCTGACGGCCTACAGCGCGGCCGGCGCCCAGGTGGAACAGGTGGGCATCGCGTCGCTGCCGCCGGGGAATGTCTGGCAGGCGGATGTGGACACCGTCTTCGCCCCGGCGACGCTGGCCCAGGACCTCTGGGTGACCATCACCAGCGGCTCCAGCCTCACGGGCGTGCTGGAGTTCGGGACCCGCGACGGCCAGTCCATCGTGGTGATGCCCATGCTGGCGGCGTCCGCCGCGGACCTGGTCTACCCCTACGTGGCGCTGACTTACGGCTGGTACACCGGCCTGGCGTTCATCAACACCGGCGACGTCGACGCCCATGTCACCGTCACCGCGTCCAACGAAAACGGAAACAGTCTGGCCACTCACAGCGAGACGCTCCCGCCGCGGAGCAAGTACGTCCGCCTCATCGACCAGGCGTTCCCGGAAGTGGCCGACCCGGGCCAGCTCCGGATGGTGCAGGCCGCGTCGGACCAGCCGCTCATCGGCTTCGAGCTGTTCGGGCACTTCGAATCGCCCGGCCTGGCCGGCCTGCCGGCGTTCACCACCGCGGGGCCGCTCACCCGGGGGCCGGCCGCCGCACCGGCCAAGGGCGGCGGCGACGCGCCGCTGGCGGTCGAGCTGCACTACAACGAGATCATGCCCAACGACGGCTATTTCACCGGCGTGACTTTCTGCAACCTGGGCGTGGCCCCCGCCACGGTGCGCGCCGAGCTGTTCGACGGTGCGGGCGTCTCCCTGGCCGTGGCGAACTGGCCGGTGAATCCGTTCCAGCAGATCACCCGCGAGGTGTGGAACATCTTCGACGGAACGGTCTATGCCGACGCCGGCTACATGCAGGCCGGCGCCCCGGTGAATCTGCTGGGGTTTGAACTCTTCTTCAACCGGACCGGCCTGGCGGCCCAGTTCCGCTTCGACGGCATCCTGGCCGAAACGGCGGGGCGGACCCGCATGGTCTTTCCCATGATCCGCTGCGAGTCAGGCTGGATGACCCATGTGCGCCTCACCAATCGGGCCACGATCAACAACAGCTACCGCATCACCGGGTATTCGGCGGCGGGAGTTGCGAAGTGGAGCTACGAAGGTTCGCTCAACCCGGGCGCGAAGCTCAGCGACAGTCTGGCCGCGCTGCTGGGGGCGGACTACAGCAGCCTCGCTCCCGGGACCGTCTGGATGGAGGTGACGTGCGACCGGGACATGGCGGGCCACGTGGTCATCGAGTCGTTGACCCCGTCGCTGCTGGAAAGCTACAACGGCATGGCCTGGTGAAGTTGCGGCCGGGGGATCCGGCGGCCGGTCGGTCCCCCGCGTGTGCCGATGGGTCACGGACGGACGGCATGAGCCCGTCGAGTCGGCGGAGCCCGACGGGTCGCCGGCTGCTGGGCCGGTTGGAAACGAGTCCCGTTCAAAGCGAAGCTCCCGGCCGGGCCGGGAGCTTCGTGCGGTTCAGCGGGAATACCCGATCTATCAGTTGAGACACTTGGTCGGGTTGTTGCCGATGTTCCGGTCGTAGAGTATCGAGCGCACGCCATAATCCGGGTAGAGGAAATAAGCGGTGGCCAGTCCGTTGGCCATGTCGTAGACGAGGTAGATCTGCCACGGCATCACGCGGGGCGACATCAGGTAGAGCACGCTGCCCCGGGTGTTGATGATACCCTCACCCTGATATTGTCCGGCGCCCTTGCCGGTCAGCACCCGGTAGACAAAGTAACCGGTGCCGGCATCGACGCACAGCATGGAGCGCCCGTAATCATCCGCGAATACCAGCGTTTCCGGCGGCATGTAGTTGTACAGGTAGGGCAGGCTGTTGGCGAGGATCCGGCCTCCATCCCATTCCCAGTCATAAGCGATTTCCAGGGTCAGGGCGCTGGCCAGCACGATTCCGGAGCCGATGGTGTATTCAACCAGCGTCGGCAGGCCGGTGCCTTGGGTGACGGCGATCACCTCCGCGCCGGCCGGCACGTTGCTGAAAGCGCCATGGCTGGCCCAGCTACCCCAGAACGGATTGGGCACGCCGTGGACCGTCGGGTGGCAGGGGTTTAGGGTGTTGTTGTACTGTGCGGGATTGAATGAATACACCATCCCACCCGGCAGCGGAGCATTGAGCTGTCCCGTGTTCCACCCCTGGTCACATGCCGAGAAGAACAGCGTGCCGCCCGCGACCACGTAGTCGGTGAACTTGGCTGCGTTCGCGGCGTAGTTGTCATAGAACGTCTGGCTCTGATCGCTGGATACGACAATCAGCCCGAAGGCGCTGAAGTCGAGGGTGCCGAATTCGGCCGAGGTGTGGACCGCATAGGGCATGCCGCCGGCCAGCAGCAGTCCTTCCACGGACGTCGAGCCCCATGGATCGACGTCTTTGAACACGCAGACCATGCCGCCCGTCGGCAGGCTACCCGACGATTTGGAGATGATCAGCTGCGGCGTATACCCGGCCGGGGCCTGGTCGCTCCGCGGTGTGGGACCGGGGCGCGCCGAGCCGTCGAGTTGCCGGACCACCAGGCCGGATGATCCGCCGCCGAGCCGCTGGCCGGCCAGCAGCGCCGGCGCCGTCAGCAGGGCCAAGCCAACCACAAACACCAGCAGAAGACGCGGTTTACTTATCATAAAACCTCCTTACAAACGACTAATTGCGATTTCCCATGAGACCTGTGAAATATCCCGCGAACCTGCACTGACGCGGAGAGCCCCGCCCGTGTTTGTGAAAAATTATTTGCCGCCAGTATATTCAGGTGAGGTGGCCAAGTCAAGCCTGGTGGTGCATGGCAGGGCGTCGTCTGATCGGAGGGGCAACCGCGAATGTCAGCCGCAGGCTATGGAACCGCAGCGCTGTTGTGAAGGTGCCAGCCTCTGTCACAAAACGGCGAGAGCCATTGCGTCGGGACCCAGAGTCCCCGGTGCCGCCTGTATCACATTTCACCGCAAAAGACAGCCATGGTGCGACAGCCATGGTGCCAGGCTCTGTCACAAAATGTTGATGGCATTTGGCGGTGGTGCTGAATCAGCGTAATCAGTTGAATCAGCTGGATCGGTGGCATCAGCTAGTTGAGTGAAATTGGAGGAATCAGCGGCGTTGAAAGTATCAGCAGCGTCGGTGGCGTCAGTGGCATTGGCTCTGTTTACGGCATCAGCGGCGTCAACGGCATCAGCGCTGCCAGCTGCGTCGGCAGGGTCAGCGGCGCCGGCAGGGTCAGCAGTGTCGGTGGTGTCAGCAGAATCAGTGGCATCAACAGAGACCCCGCCTTGACACACCGGCAGGCGTGCCGATATAATAACCCGCTAAAGCACCCGTAGCTCAACTGGATAGAGCATCGGTCTTCGGAACCGAGGGTTGGGGGTTCGAGTCCCTCCGGGTGCGCCAATATTCAATAGGTTACAACGATCCCCCTTCGTCAAGAACAGTACATGTCCCAGTTGCGTCGAGCCGCCAGATCGGAGGACTCCCCATTTTCACCACCAAATGTGCGATAGATGTTTGACGCTACTTTCATTATTCATAATTGTCTCAGCCATTGGAACTTTCTAAAGCAGGATCCTTCAGCGGAAGTGAGCATTTGTTGAACGGTTCCCCACCACAGCCGCCGGACTCGAATCGATCCTTGGCATTGTATGACACAATTCATGTAAGATTCGGCAGACAAGAAGTCCATCAGTTGGGCGAAGGCAGTCCGTCCGTGATTCATGCGCAGTTCCTTTCTCACGTGGATGTAGAAGAAGGAATTGTTGTTGGGAATTCAAATCGTCGCCACCTGGTGTTTCGTGTAATATGCTCATAGAAGATGATTTCTAAGAACGGGGAGCAACTTTAACCGGACAGTACTGAGGGATGTTACTGATGAATTGGAAGAGATGGTTCATCCTGGCCTTCGCCCTCTTCGCGCTTCCTTTCGCAGTGCCGGCGCAGGAACCCAGTTTGCAGGACTTCGCGAAGGCCCTGCAGTCGCTGCCGCAGATCGTCATCTACCAGGCCAAGGAAATCGTCACCCTGGATCCGGCGAAGCCGACCGTACAGGCCGTGGCGGTGGCGGGAGACCGGATCATCGCCACCGGCGCTCTGGACGAGCTGAAAGCGGCGGCCGGCACACAGCCATACCGGGTGGATACGACTTTCGCGAACCAGGTGATCGTCCCCGGCCTCATCGCCCAGCATGACCACCCGCTCCTGGCTGGGCTCACGATGACGAGCGAAATCATTGCGATCGAGGATTGGGTCCTGCCGCGGGGCACATCGAAGGCCGCCAAGAACCGCGCGGAATACATGAAACGGCTGACCGAAGCCAACAGAAGGATGAAGGACCCGAACGCGCTGCTCCTCACCTGGGGCTATCACCAATACTTCCACGGCAAGCTGATGAAGGCCGACCTTGATGCCATCAGCCGCACCCGGCCCATCATCGTCTGGCATCGCTCCGCGCACGAGTTCTATCTGAACTCCGCATCCGAGAAGAAGTACGGTGTGACCAGAGAGTGGTTCGACAAGCTGCCCGAGAGCGCCAAGAAACAGTCGGATTTCGCGAACGGCCACTACTGGGAGCAGGGCGGGTTTGCCGTATTGCCTCTCATCGTCCAGGCGATCGCCTCGCCCAAGCGCGTGCGGGCCGGCCTTGAGTTCGTCAAGGACTACTACCACGCCAACGGCGTGACGCTGGGCTGCGAACCAGGCGGCATCCTCTCCAAGCCTTTGCAGGAGGCCCAGAACGCCATGCTGGGCGACCCTTCCTCTCCCTTCCGCTTCTACTTCATCCCTGACGGCAAGTCGATCACGGCCGCGTTCCCCGACGAGAAGGTGGCCGAGGAGACCGAAAAGCTCCTTGCCTGGGGTCATGGGATGACGGCGTTCCTGCCGAAGCAGGTGAAGCTCTTCGCCGATGGCGCCATCTACTCGCAGGCCATGCAGTTGACCGGCGGCTACACCGACGGCCACCAGGGAGCGTGGATGATGGACCCCGACTTCTTCGCCAGGTCGTTCAATGTGTACTGGGACCTCGGGTACCAGATCCATATCCATGTCAATGGTGATGCCGGCCTCGACATGCTCCTCGACCAGCTCGAGCTCTGCATCCGCAATAAACCGCGGTTTGATCACCGCACCGTTGTTATCCACTTCGCCGTATCACGGCCGGATCAGGTGGAGCGGATCAAGCGCCTGGGCGCGATCGTAAGCGGAAATCCCTACTATCCGGTCGCCCTGGCCGACAACTACCGGACGAATGGCCTCGACCCCGCGCGCGCCGACATCATGGTGCGGATGGGCGATGTCGAGCGGGCCGGCATCCACTACTCATACCACTCGGACATGCCGATGGCCCCCGCTCAACCGCTGTTCCTCATGTGGGCGGGCGTCAACCGCATCACCAATGACGGGAATCTCCGCGGGCCGGAGCAGCGCATGAGCCGCCTCGGCGCGCTCGAGGCCGTCACGATCGAGGCTGCCTTCTCGTTGCGGATGGAGAAGGATATCGGAAGCATCGTGCCATGCAAGCTCGCCAATTTCACGGTCCTCTCCGACAACCCGGTCACGATTGATGCCATTAAGATCAAGGACATCAAGGTCTGGGGCACGGTCCAAGAAGGCCGCGTCCTGCCGGTGCAGCGGGCGGCCGGGTCTGGCGAAACGCCCGCTCTCGGCCCGGTGCTCGACGAGCCGACGCTCGCGGCCACACGGAAAGCCGACTGCGATGATCCTGCGCGGGGTGTGCACAGCGACGTCTGCCTGGTGGCACAATACCTCGCGGCGGCGATCTGCCGGGTTCGATAATCAGGCGCGGCTTTGCAGAAGAACTTGCCTTTGACCTGACAGCCCAGCTCCGAACCCGGTTGGCCCGGTTGAGGTTGCCCCAGGTTGACCGGCTGTACTCTCCGTAAAGAACGAAGGCGGCCCAGTGGAACGGTGAGCGCCATCGAAGGATCGCCGCCATCTCCGGCTTCGCCCGGCGCAGGGCCTCGGCCGGCGCCAGGTCTTTGCCCGCCTTCGCGCCGCCGACCCGTGTCATCAGTTCCTCAGTTCCCTTATCCGAGACGCTCCAGAGGCTGACCACCGCAGCCGGGCCCCGGCATACATCAAGGCCCTCGTCAGGCCCGTCACCTCTTCTCGCAGTGTCAACGGTAGAGTGACCCGCCGTGATAAAGCAAAAGTGTCCCACCCTGGTGAATATGATTTCAAAGAGAAGGATGGATCAAGCTGGATTTCGGGTCCCAGCTTGATCCACTTGCTTGTTCGGCCCCGCCGGGGCCGCAGTGGCAGCCACTGCGCGATCTTCACGTTTTTGTTGGACGCGATTCCGGTTCTTCAGACTCTCCGTCAGGCGAATACTCTCCCACTCAAACTGCAGGATCTGGCAATGATGGGTCAGCCGGTCCAGCATTGATCAATGACAAATGGAGTGATTTGCCGGCGTCGACATCTTGGCGTGCCCTTTCCCCTCCGCGTCCTGGCGCGCCTCGGCGGTGAATCTCCCGCCGAAATTTCCCTTGACATCCCCCCCGGCCGCCTATACAATCGCGCCTCCGTTGAATGGGTTACCTGGATTGCCGTTCAACGCCGATCCGTTCGGGTTCTTTGAGGCGCGCCACCCGCGCGCGAAACCACGGCGACCCGGCCACCGGGACGCCGGCCCAAATCCAGGGCATCGGGACTGACGGCTTTTCCTCGCTCGCACCGTTTGTTCTCGAACCGTGCCGGAAACGGCGGCTCAGGCATCCTGCCTGGGAGGAGCCGAGCCGGCGTGCCGGCGAATCGGCGGCACCGCTGGGCGAACCGGCGAATCGGCACCGGGCGCGCAGCAGACGCATGGCGCCCGGCCATGATGCAGAACAGTTACTTGCGGAGTATACAATGAAAACCTACGTTCCCAAGAAAGACGACATCCAGCGCCAGTGGTTCGTCGTGGACGCCAAGGGGCAGGTCCTCGGCCGGCTGGCCACCCAGGTCGCCCACGTGCTCACCGGCAAGCACAAGCCGGGCTACGTCCCCTTCCTGGACACCGGCGATTTCGTCATCATCATCAACGCCGGCGAAGTGACCATCACCGGCAAGAAGCAGGAACAGAAAATGTACCGCCGCCACACCGGCTACCCGGGCGGGTTGAAGGAGACCCAGATGAAGAAGGTCTTTGACCAGCGCCCCGAAACGGTGATCAAGGAGGCGGTGTGGGGCATGATGCCCAAGACCAAGCTGGGCCGCGCCATGATCAAGAAGCTCAAGGTGTACAAGGGCGCGAACCACCGGCACCAGGCCCAGCAGCCCGTCGAGCTGAAAATTCAACAGTAAGGAGAGAGGACCTTGAGCAGCGTGCAATACTACGGAACCGGCCGGCGGAAGACCTCGGTGGCCCGCGTCTTCCTGCGTCCCGGCTCCGGCAAGATCTTCGTCAACCGCCACAACTACGAAGAGTACTTCAAGACCAGCTCGCAGCGGACGCTCATCCGGCAGCCGCTCCTGCTGACCGAGAACATGGACAAGTTCGACATCCAGGCCACCGTCGTCGGCGGCGGCCTGATGGGCCAGGCCGTGGCCGTGCGCCACGGCATCGCCCGCGCGCTCGTGGAGTTCAACCTGGAGCTCCGCCTGCGCCTGAAGCAGGCCAAGTACCTCACGCGCGACCCGCGCAAGAAGGAACGGAAGAAGTACGGGCAGCCCGGCGCCCGCCGCCGCTTCCAGTTCTCGAAGCGCTAGTCTGTGGTTCAGGCGTCCCGCCTGAGCGAACCGAACCGGCGAGCCGGCGAAACGGCGAACCGGGGAAGCGGCGAGCCGGGGAACCGGCGAGCCGGCGGTGGCCCGATTCGGGCTCACCGCCTGACGAGACAGGATACGCAAATCACCCGGGCCCGGGGCCCGGAACAGATCAGGAGGCACCGTTGGTTGCTGTAACCATGAAAGCACTGCTCGAAGCGGGCGTCCACTTCGGGCACCAGACCCGCCGCTGGAATCCCAAGATGAAGCCCTACATCTTCGGTGACCGCAACGGCATCCACATCATCGACCTGCAGAAGACCCTGCAGCTCTTCAAGGAGGCGACCGACTTCGTCGCCGACAGCGCCCGCCAGGGGAAGCGGATCCTCTTCGTGGGCACGAAGCGGCAGGCGCAGGACGCGGTGAAGGAAGAGGCCGAGCGCTGCGGCATGTACTACATCAACAACCGCTGGCTGGGCGGCCTGCTCACCAACTGGGCCACCGTCAGCCGGTCGCTGGAGAAGTACAAGACCCTCGAGGAGAAGAAGGAGGCCAACTACGCCGGCGAGATCTCCAAGAAGGCCGTCGCCCGCCTGGAGCGGATCCGCAAGAAGCTCGAGAAGAACCTGGCCGGCATCCGCCACCTCGACCAGATCCCCGAGCTGGTGATCATCGTCGATCCGAGCAAGGAGCAGATCGCGGTGCTGGAGTCCAAGAAGAAGGGCGTGCCCATCGTCGCCCTGGTGGACACCAACTGCAACCCCGAGCTCATCGACTACGTGATCCCCGGCAACGACGACGCGCTGCGCTCGGTGCGGCTCATCGTCTCGAAGCTCTCCGACGCGGTCATCGAGGGCGTGACCATGCGCAAATCCGAGCTGGAGCAGGCGGCCAAGGAAGAGGCCACCGGCGAAAAGCCCGAGACGCCCGCGGGCGTGCTCGAGGAGGTCGTCGCCGCGCCCGCGCCCGCGCACCGGCCCGTCGGTGACCGGCGCCCCGCCGGCGACCGCCGCCCCGACACCCGCCGGCCCTCCGATCGGACGCCGCG
>JAAYUB010000010.1 GCA_012517875.1 Acidobacteriota bacterium
ATCGTGATCGTAATCGTGATCGTAATCGTGATCGTAATCGTCATCGAGACTCGATGCTAGAGGCTCGTTCCCAACGATCAACGATCAACGATCAACCATCAACCGCTTCGAACCTGGAACTTTCGAACCTGGAACCTGCGAACCAGCTCCGACCATCAAGCATCAACTATCAACGATCAACCATCAACCTCCCCTGCGCCCTCCGCGCCTCCGCGTTGAATCTCCCCCGCCGGCCCGTTTCCAGCCCCGCCCGACCGCCCGAGCGTTGGAACCGGGGTCCTGTCACACTTTGGCCGCTCGTGTCGCATTGTGACATCTTCTCATCCGCCCAGTTCCGTTTATCCTTTTCGTATCCTTTTTTCTAGGAGGTTTTCCATGAACCGTTGGCTATCGTTCCTGCTGGTCTTCTTGGGTGTCCCCTTCGTTTTCACTCAGGACGCGCCGTGGCTCATCGACGGCTGGTCCACCACCACCCCGGTGCCGGAACTGTACGTGATGGGTGCCGTCTCGTACCAGGACCACATCCTCATTTTCGTACACAACGGCCACGTCTACCGGGGCCGGGTCCTGTCCGACGGCCAGATCGATGAGTGGGCGGACACCACCCCCCTGCCGGTCCCGCTCTACTACAGGCTGGACAGCGCCGTGGCGATCGGGCGCCACGTGGTGATACCGGCTGCACCTGCCTCCTATATCGGAGAGATCGGCCCCTCGGGCGACATCCTGTCCTGGCTCCCCGGGCCGGCGGTGACCAGCCCGGCGACGGCGGGCCGGGTGAGTGCCGTCGACGGCAATCGGATCTACACCCTCGGCGGCGGATGGGACTGGCTCATCTCCGACCGCGTGGAGATGGCCACCCTTGACGATGCCGGCGCCCTTTCCGAGTGGGCTCCCCAGACGCCGCTCCCCGAACCCATCCACGATCCCATGGCGACGGTGATCGATGAATACCTGTACGTGTTCGGCGGCGAGTCGTACGGCGGTGACATGGGCCCCTCCTGGAGCATCCACCGGGCCCCCATCGCCGCCGACGGCACGCTCGGCGACTGGGAGGACGCCGGACTGCTGCTGCATGCCCGGTCCCACGCCAACTATCTCAGCTACGGCGGCACCATTCACGTCGTGGGCGGCGGGGTGCACTCGTACATGACCGCCAGCGTCGAATCGGCCCTGCTCGGAGAATTCAGCCTGACGGACCGGCATGTCCTCAGCCAACCGCTCCCCGTGCCCATGAACGAGCACCAGGCGGTGGTCGTCCGGCACTTCGGCTATATCTTCGGAGGCAACACGAGCCCGTACGGCGGCGTTAATCCCGCCACTGTTTTCTTTACAACGCTCGGCGAAGGTTGCATCTTCGGGCCCGGGGAGCAGCCGGTCGAGTTCCTGCGGGCCAAGGGGAAGCCGGTGGTCGAGACGCTGGCGTGGGATTCCTGCGGCGGCGAGGGGTTCCTGCTCATCGCCAACGACGGCGTCAGCGCCGCTGTGATGGAACTCAACGGCGAGCGGCTGCTGGATCCATCGGCTTTCAACCCTCACGTGACCGAACTGGTCGTCCCTGTCTCGCTTCTGGCCGGCCGCAACGTGTTGACGGTGGAACTCCGGAGCCAGCCGGGAAGCTCCCTGGCGATCTTCATCGAAGAAACGAAATAGCTGAAGACTTTGGATATCCTGGGGGGCGGCCCTCACCGGTCGTCCCCCATCTTTTCGCCTTCGATCGGCTCCTGCCCCCTCTGGCCTGTTCGTCTTCACATCGGCATCCTGGCCTCAGCCTCTTTCTAGCCTTTTCGCCAAACGACTGTATGGTTTTCTGGTCGGTGCCGTTCACGTCGCAACCGGCCTTCCCCGCCGTTTCGCCGGCTCGCCGTTTCGCCGGCTCGATCCCCCCTCGGCTTTCCATTGACAAAAAAAGCGCTTGGCGCCTTCGCGCCTTGGCGTGCCCTCTCCCCCTCCGCGTCTCAACGTCTTTGCGGTGAATCCCCCCCCGCCGCCCTGTCGTCCCGCCCCCCTCACTTTTGCATTTCCAAGCTCAGGTTGACCTCGGAGCCGGCCATGACCTCGATCTCCTGGATCCACTCCTTGTAGCCGAACAGGAACAGCCGGATCTTGTGCGCGCCCGGCGCCAGCCGCAGCTTGGCCGGGGTCATGCCCACGAAATTCTCGTTCACGAACACGCTGGCGCCGGCGGGCGTCGTGGCCAGCACGATGAGCCCCTTGTCGTCGGCGGCCGGAGCCCGCGGCGGGGCGGGGGATGCCGGGGTCGCCGCCGGCGGTGGGGCGGGGGCGCTGCCGTCAGCCGGTGCGGCCGGTGG
>JAAYUB010000011.1 GCA_012517875.1 Acidobacteriota bacterium
CGCAGCGCCGGATACTTCCCCGGATTGACCGATCCCGCCGGGAGGAACAATCTTTGTGTAGAGGTCACGCCTCATGGCACACACCGTTCTCTTCCGCGGCGCGATCAGTGTATACTCGTTTCGACACTTTCAACATACCAGAGCACCCGGTCGACCCGCAGCACGTCCCCGCCGTCGAGGGTGCCCGGCGCCTCGATCCGAAGCACGGTTCGGAACCGCGCCAACGCGTCGGCCACCGCATCGGTTTCTCTCTGTCGCGACGGCGCGCCGGGGCGGGTGATCACCGCGGCCTCGGCCACCACGACTGCCGTGTCTTCGATGAAGACGCAATCCGGCAGATCCGGATCGGCGGGCAGCCGCTCCAGCCGGCAACCCAACGAGACCAGGCAGGCTTCGTAGGCGGCGTGCTGGCGATCCGCCCGGGCGACGTCGACGGCCTGGCGGGAGAGGTGGGTCAGCTCGCACTGCGCCATGGCTGGACTGACACCCCGGGTCATCGCCACCTGCTTGCCGTTGTGGACCATGCCGTCCTCCTCCCGCGTGATCCGCCCATTTGAGCACATTCGCCTCTTCGTTTCAAAGAGTATGCGGTTCCCCCATGAATTCCGGCCGCGGCGGTCTTCGCCGCAGCCGTGTTTCCGCCTCGATTTCATGGCGGCTTCACACGCCGTTCACACAACGAGCCGAAGATAGGAGTAGACAATGAGCCGGGAGGTGACCGCCATGAGACCCGCATCGCTTCTGTCGGACATCCGGACTGCGGCCGTGGAGACCCGGGACACCCTGGACCGGTGGCGGCGCCCGCCCAGCCTGCGGGCCAAGCAATATCTCGCCCTGTTGGCCGGCGCCCTCGTCGCCGGCGTGCTGGTCGGACTGGGTCTCACGGTGTGGCTGGACATCCCCGCCGTGGCTCGTCTCGAGGATTACCGCCCCAGTGTCGTCACCGAAGTCTACGGCGACGACGACCGCCTCATCAGCCAGTTTTACTTGGAGCGCCGCAAGCTCGTCGCCACCCGGGACATGCCGGCGCATCTTCGCCGTGCCGTCGTGTCCGCTGAGGACCGGCGCTTCTACGAGCATGCCGGCGTGGACTGGATCCAGGTGGCAGTCGCGGCCTGGCAGACGGCGCGCCACGGCCGGGTCGTCCGCGGCGCCAGCACCATCACCATGCAGTTGAGCCGCAACTTGTTTCTGAACCTGGACCGCAACTGGAGCCGCAAGATCCGGGAGGTCCTGCTGGCCTTCCAGATCGAGCGCCACTACTCCAAGGAACACATTTTGACGCTGTACCTGAACCGGATCTACTTCGGCCATGGGAATTACGGCGTGGGTGCCGCCGCCGAATATTATTTTGGCAAGCCGGTCCACGATCTGTCCCCCGCCGAGAGCGCCCTGCTGGCGGGCATCATCCGCAATCCGGCGTATTACTCTCCGCTGGCCCATCCCGACCGGGCCTGGACGGTACGCAATCGCGTGCTGCACGCCATGCGCCGCGATGGCAACTTGTCCGAGCGGGAGCTCCGGGCTGCATTGTCCGAGCCGGTCCGCCTGTCCCCGCAGCCCAGCCCCGACGGGATCGCGCCCTATTTCCGCGAGATGGTCCGACTCCACCTGGCGCGACACTATTCCAACCGGCAGGTCCTGACCGAAGGGTTGAAGGTGTACACCACCCTGAACCCCGAGCTGCAGCGGTGCGCCGAAGCGGCGCTCGACGACGGCCTGCGCACCTATGACCGGCGACACGGCTGGCGGGGCGCGTTACCCAACGTGACCGCCGCCGGAGTGACGGATCTGGCCGGCTACGACCGCCGAGAGTGGCGCCGGCCCGTGCAGTCCGGCAGCCGCATCACCGGGCTGGTGCTGACCGTCACCAATCGGCAGGCCGACGTGCAGGTGGGCGCTTACCGCGCTGTCCTCGACGCGCCGGCCGTGGCCTGGACCCGCCGCACCGATCTCCGCCGCCTCGTCCGCCCCGGCGATCTGGTGCCGCTACGGGTGCGGCAGGTGTACGCCCCCGCGCACCGCCTCGTCGTGGAGCTGGACCAGCGGCCCGAGGCCCAGGGCGCCTGTCTGGTCCTGGACAACCGCACCGGCGCCATCAAGGCGCTGGTGGGCGGCGCCGACTGGGCGGCGAGCCAGCTCAACCGGGCCACCCAGACCCGGCGCCAGACCGGCTCGGTCTTCAAACCGTTTGTCTACGCCACCGCGCTCATGAACGGGTTGAGTCTCGATGACACCATTCTCGACGAACCCGTGACCGTGGCGCTGCCCGACGGAACGGAGTACATCCCCCGCAACTTCCAGGACCAGTACCGCGGCGCCGTCACCCTCCACGAGGCGCTGGCCCGATCTCTCAACGTGCCGGCCGTCCGTCTGGGACAGCACGTAGGGATGGCCCGTGTGATCCGGACTGCCCGGGCGCTGGGCGTCACTGCACCCATCCCGCCGTATCCGTCCACCGCCCTTGGCGCCGCCGAGATCTCGCTGGCCGAGATGGTGTCCGCCTATACGGCGTTCCCCACCGGCGGCCTGCGCGCCGATCCGTACTTCATCCGCCGCATCGAGGATTTTCAAGGCCGGGTGTTGGAGGTGCACGCGCCCGCCGTCCGCGAGGTGATGCCGGAGGCGGTGGCCTGGGCGCTCACCGGCAACATGCGCGAAGTCATCAGCTACGGCACCGGCGTCAAGGCCCGGGCCCTCGGTTCGGAGATCGCCGGCAAATCGGGCACCACCAACCGGTTCGCCGACGCTTGGTTCATCGGCTTCACGCCGGGCATCACCGCCGGCGTCTGGGTGGGCTACGACGACAACCGGACGCTGGGCGCCAACGAAACCGGTTCAGCGGTGGCGCTGCCCGTCTGGATCCGGATCATCGCGCACCACCAGGCCGGTCATCCCGGCGAGCGGTTTCCCGAGGCAGCCACACCCCACGAGTCGCCGGACGGCGAGGATCTGGACGACGGCGCCGCGGCGCCGCCGTTCCAACTGGCCCGGGTGGACGAAGAAGATCTGGGAGCGTGACGGTTCCGAGTACGCGGTCGCAGCGCTCCGAACCGCTGCCGCCGCGACGACGGCCGCACGGGACGATGGATCCGGCGCCCGGGCTCACTCGTTGGCTTCGAGAAAGCGCTCGGCGTCGATGGCGGCCATGCAGCCGGAGCCCGCGGCCGAGATGGCTTGCCGGTAGTGGGGATCCTGAGCGTCGCCGCAGGCAAATACACCGGGGATATTGGTGCGGGTGCTCTTCCCCTCGGTGATGAGATAGCCGACCGCGTTCATGTCAAGCTGCCCGGCGAACAGCGCCGTATTGGGCTGGTGACCGATGGCAATGAACACGCCCTGGCAGGGATAGTCACGCGTGGCGCCGCTGACCGTGTCCTTCAGGCGCACGGCGTGCACGCCGTGTTCCTTGTCGCCGAGAATTTCCTCGATCACCGAGTTCCAGACGAAGGCGATCTTGGGGTTGGCCACCGCCTTGTCCTGCATGATTTTGGAGCCGCGCAGGGCGTCGCGCCGATGGACGATGGACACCTTCGTGGCAAACCGGGTTAGATAAACCGCCTCCTCGAGAGCGGTGTCGCCGCCGCCCACCACCACGACGTCCTTGCCGCGGTAGAAAAACCCGTCGCAGGTGGCGCAGGCTGACACGCCGTAGCCCATGAGCCGCTGCTCCGATTCCAGCCCCAGGTACTTGGCCGAGGCCCCCGTGGCGATGATGACCGTTCTGGCCCGGTGCACGATCCGGGCGTCGTCTTCGAGGACGAACGGCCGCTGCGACAGGTCGGCCCGCACGATCGCAGCCGGCCGGAGTTCGGCGCCGAAGCGCGCCGCCTGTTTGCGGAACAGCTCCATCATGTCGGGCCCCATGATACCATCGGGGAAGCCGGGGAAGTTCTCCACCTCGGTGGTGATGGTCAGCTGGCCGCCCGGCTGCAGTCCCTCGAAGACCAGCGGCCGCAGGTTGGCGCGGGCCGTGTACAGGGCCGCGGTCAGTCCGGCCGGGCCTGATCCGATGATGATCACGTCATGCACCGCCTCGTGCGTCATTACACAGTTCCTCCTCGAATGAGTTCCGTCAGTACGGCGGCTGCTTCCGCGGGCGTCGCGCACAGCGGGGTTCCCGCTGGAAATTCCTGCGGATCCCCAAAGCCCCACAGGCAGGCGACGAAGCCTGTGCGCGCCGCTTGTGCGGCATCCAGGTCGCGCCGCCGGTCACCCAGATAGATCGCCTCCGAGGCCAGAACGGCCTGGTGCTCCAGCACCAAGTCCAGGAGCTCGGCCTTGTCGCCGTCGGGCGCGTCGTCGTTGCACACCGCCAGAACGAACCGCTCCGCCAGGTTGAAATAGTCCAGGAAGGCCAGGAGATACGGCCGACTGCAGTTGCTGGCCACGGCGCAGCGGACCGATTGCTCCTTGAGCGCGTCCAGCAGCGGCAGAATGCCGGTAGGCATCCGCGCGTCACCCGCTTCGATGCGCGCCACCTCTTCTTCCTGGACCAGCGCCTGAAAGCGGCGCCAGCCGGCCTCGTCCAGTTCCAGGCCCATCCCGCGGGCGTACTCGCGGTTGGGTACGCCCATCAGGGTGTGGATCCGCTCCGGCGCAGGCGGCTCCATGAGTCGGCCCAGCTCGGCCGACAGGCGCGCCACCGCCTGCCCCACGGCGGCCACCACCAGGTCGCCGGAGTCAAACAGGACGCCGTCGAGATCGAAGATCGCCAATTCCAGGGACATGACACATCCTGAGCATCCGGCCGGCAGGGAGGTTGAACCAGCGCTTCCCGACGAACCGGACTGCGCGTGGCGATTGCTGCGGGGATCGGTGCACCGCGCGGTCGGCTACCGCTGCGCGGCGCGGAGCCGGTTCAGAGCGCGGCGCAGGCTGGCGTTGGCCCGGACGTAGTCGATGTCGGGCCGGCCCGACGCGATCCGTTCCTGGGCCCGCTGGCGCGACCGGGCGGCGCGGTCCACGTCGATCTCCCGGTCCCGCTCGGCCACGTCGGCCAGCACCGCGATGTCGCCGCCGGACACCTCGACAAAACCACCGGAGCAGAAAAAGCGGATGGTGTCGCCGTTCTCGTCCACGGCGGTGACCACCCCAGCGCCCAGCTTGGAAACCAGCAGGGCGTGACCCGGCAGGGCGCCCACTTCACCGTCGGGCCCCGGGAAGGCAACACTCCGGATGAAGCCCGAAAACAGCGTTTTCACGGGGGTGAGCACTTCCAGGTAAAGGGTCGGTGCGGACATGGCGCGGTGCCGTTCTCCTTCGGGAATCAGACGGACGTCTTGGCGATGGCCTCGGCCTTTTCGAGCACATCCTCAATGCCGCCCACCATGAAGAACGCCTGCTCCGGGATGTCGTCATACTTGCCGTGGCAGAGATCCCGGAAGCCGGCCACGGTGTCCTTCACGGGCACGTACTTGCCGGCAAACCCGGTGTACTGTTCGGCGACGAAGAACGGCTGCGACAGGAACTTCTGGATCTTGCGCGCCCGGCTGACCACGAGCTTGTCGTCGTCGCTCAGCTCGTCGATGCCCAGGATGGCGATGATGTCCTGCAGCTCCTTGTACCGCTGAAGGATCTGCTGGACCTCGCGGGTGGTCCGGTAGTGCTCCTCGCCGATGACGCGCGGATCCAGAATCCGGGAGGTGGACGCCAGCGGATCCACGGCCGGGTAGATGCCCATTTCGACGATGGCCCGGTCCAGGTTGGTGGTGGCGTCCAGGTGGGTGAAGGTGGTTGCCGGCGCCGGATCGGTGTAGTCGTCGGCCGGCACGTAGATGGCCTGGATCGACGTGATGGATCCCTTGCTGGTGGTGGTGATGCGCTCCTGGAGCTCGCCCATCTCGGTGGCCAGGTTGGGCTGATAGCCCACCGCCGACGGCATCCGGCCAAGCAGCGCCGACACCTCGGAACCCGCCTGGGTGAAGCGGAAGATGTTGTCGATGAACAGCAGGACGTCCTGTCCCTCCACGTCGCGGAAATATTCAGCCACAGTGAGTCCCGTCAGGGCCACCCGCAGGCGGGCGCCGGGCGGCTCGGTCATCTGGCCGTACACCAGAGCGGCCTTGTCGATAACCCCCGACTCCTTCATCTCCAGCCACAGGTCGTTCCCCTCGCGGGTCCTTTCGCCCACGCCGGCGAACACCGAGTAGCCGCCGTGCTGCTTGGCGATGCGATGGATCAGCTCCATGATGATGACGGTCTTGCCCACACCGGCACCGCCGAACAGGCCAATCTTGCCGCCTTTGGGGAAGGGCTCGATCAGGTCGATGACCTTGATGCCCGTCTCCAGCATCTCCGTGGCGACGTTCTGGTCGACGAACTCGGGCGCGGGCCGATGGATCGGATAGCGGATGTCGGAGGTGAGGGGTCCGCCCTTGTCCACGGGCTTGCCCAGTACGTTCATCACCCGACCCAGGGTGTTGGGACCCACCGGAACAGTGATGCCTTCCTCGAGGTCGATGGCTTTCATCCCGCGGACCAGGCCCTCGGTGGGCTCCATCGCCACGCAGCGCACCCGGCCTTCGCCCAGATGCTGCTGGACCTCGGTGGTGATGTCGATGGGCGCCGCCACGTCGAAGCCGTCGCTGACGAGACGCACGGCGTTATAAATCGGCGGGATGCTCGTCTCGGGGAAGGCGCAGTCCACCACCGGTCCGATCACCTGTACCACTTTCCCGATGTTCATGCTCGTCTCCCTGTCGTTTCGAATTGCTTCGGACAGCGGCGGTCAGCTCAGCGCCGCGGCGCCGCCGACGATCTCGATGATCTCTTTTGTGATGGCTGCCTGGCGGATCTGGTTCCGCGTCAGGATCAACCGGTCGATCATCTCGCCGGCGTTCCGCGTGGCCGCGTCCATAGCGGTCATCCGGGCGCTCTGCTCGCTGGCCACCGACTCCACCAGCGCCCGGTAGACCTGGGTGATCACGTGCTGCGGGAAGAGATCGCGGTAGATCGTCTCCCGCGGCTGGTCGTAGAGGTAGTCCACACCGGCCGGGAAGGTGCTCGCGGTGGACGGTTCCAGGCCGAGGTCGCCGATGGGGAGCAACGGCTCCACGGTGATATCCTGCTGCGCCGCTGACTTGAACTGGTTGTAAACCAGGAAGACCTTGTCCACCACGCCGGAGACGAAGCGCTCCATCAGCGGTTCAGCCACCTGCCGTGCCAGCTCCAGGTCCACAAACGACAAGCGGTCCACGTAGAAGGAGAGGATGTTGTACTTGCGCCGGCTGAAGTGCTCGTACGCCTTCTTGCCCACGACGTCCAGCACGACCTCGGCGCCGGGCGACCGGTCCATGAAGGCGTAGGCGGCCTTGAAGATATTCGTGTTGAAACCCCCGCACAGACCCTTGTCGCCGGAGATAACGAGCAGCAGGATCTTCGTCTCGCCCCGAGCCTGGAGCAGCGGATGGGACTGGTCGGGGTGGCGCAGCGCCAGGTGCTGGATGAGCTGGAGCATCCGGCGGGCGTACGGCCGCGCCGTCAAGACCCGCTGCTGCGCCTTCTTCAGCTTCGCCGCCGCGACGAATTTCATCGCTTTGGTGATTTGCTGCGTGTTGCGGACGCTGCGGATGCGCCGGCGGATGTCCAACAGGTTCGGCATCGGGCTCGACCTCAGGACCGGCCGGCTGCGGCGCGCTGTTCCATGAACAGCTTCTTGAACTCCGCGACCGCCGTTTTAAGTTCTTCCATCAATTCGGCGTCCAGACTCTTTTTCTGGCTGATCCTGGCCAGCAGCCCGCCGCCACGGGTATCCAGGTGCTCATAAAGCGCCTGCTCGAAGGCGGACACTTGGTCCAGCGGCAGGTCGTCGAGATGGCCGGTGGTACCGGCATAGATGATGACCACCTGTTTTTCCACCGTCAGCGGTTTGTACTGCCCCTGCTTGAGCAGCTCCATGAGCCGCGCCCCGCGGTTGAGCTGGGCCTTGGTGGCCTTGTCCAGGTCGGACCCGAACTGGGCGAACGCCTGCAGCTCGCGGTACTGCGCCAGATCCAGCCGGAGCCGGCCGGCGACCTGCTTCATCGCCTTGATCTGGGCGGAACCGCCGACGCGGGACACCGAGATGCCGGCGTTGATGGCCGGGCGGAAACCGCTATGGAACAGGTCCGTCTCCAAAAAGATCTGGCCGTCGGTGATTGAGATGACATTGGTGGGAATATACGCCGAGATGTCACCCGCCTGGGTTTCGATAATGGGCAGCGCGGTCAGCGAGCCGCCGCCGAACTCGTCATTGAGTTTGGCCGCGCGCTCCAGCAGCCGGGAGTGAAGGAAGAACACGTCGCCCGGAAACGCCTCGCGGCCCGGCGGCCGCCGAAGCAGCAGGGAAATTTCGCGGTATGCCGCGGCGTGCTTCGACAGGTCGTCGTAGATCACCAGCGCATGCTGGCCCTTGTCGCGGAAATATTCGCCGATGGCGCAACCGGCGTAAGGCGCCAGGTACTGCATGGGGGCGGGGTCGCTGGCGGCGGCCACCAGGACGACGGTCCGCTCCAAGACGCCGTGCTTCTGCAGCGTGTCCACCACCCGGGCCACCGTGGACTGCTTCTGTCCGATGGCCACGTAGATGGAGATAACTCCGGTGTCCTTCTGATTGATGATGGTGTCGACGGCGATGGCCGTCTTGCCGGTCTGGCGGTCGCCGATGATCAGCTCCCGCTGGCCGCGGCCGATGGGGATCATGGAGTCGATGGCCTTGATGCCGGTCTGGAGCGGCTCCTTGACGGGCTGGCGATCCACGACGCCGGGCGCCAGGCGTTCAACGGGATTGAACAGCTCGGTGACGATGGGCCCCTTGCCGTCGACAGGCCGGCCCAGCGCGTCCACCACCCGGCCCACCATGGCTTCACCCACCGGCACTGACATGATTCGGCCGGTGCGCTTGACGGTATCCCCCTCCCTCACTGCAAAAGCCTCGCCCAGCATGACCGCGCCGACGTTATCCTCTTCCAGGTTCATGGCGAGGCCGAACACGTCGTGGGGGAATTCGAGCAGCTCGCCGTACATGACCTTGTCGAGGCCGTAGATGCGCGCGATGCCGTCCCCCACGCTGATTACACTGCCCACCTCGGTCACATCCACCGCGGTGTCGAAGCCCTTGATGGTGTCCTTGATGAAGCGGGTGATTTCGTCAGCTTTGAATTCCATGGCTATCGGTTCTCCGTTGCGTTTGGGTCGTCTGCGATCAGAATCCGGCCAGCCGCCGCTTGAGGCGGTCAAGCTGGTTTCGGACGCTGCCGTCGTACACGGTGCCGCCCACCTGGATCCGCAGGCCGCCGATCAGCGCAGGGTCCACCGCCGTCTCCATCGCCACATTCCGGTCGAGGATCCGGCACAAGTCCGCGGCCAGACGGTCTCGCCGCACCGGTTCCAGCGCCCGGGCGGTGGCCAGGCGGGCTCGCACCACGCCGCTCAGGGCATCGGCCTCCTCGTCGAACATCTCGCCGATGGCGTTGACGTGCACGATGCGGTGGTGCTCCACCAGCACCCGCAGGAACTGGGCGAAGTACTTTTGGAAGCCACATCGGCGGGACAGGTCATCCACGATCGTCCGCTTCGTCTCCTGGGGCACCACTGGATTGCGCATGGCCGCGAGGAACTCCGGAACGCGTTCGCTGACCGTCTGCAGGAGGCGCAGGTCGCGGCGGACGGCGTCGGTGACGCCGGCTTCGTGCGCCACTTCCGCCAATGAACGGGCGTACCGCCTCAACAATGATTTCCGGATCACCGCTTGTCTCCCATCCGGGCCAGGAAGCGCTCGGCCAGCCGCTCCTCGGCCTCCGGCGTGATCTCCCGCCGGAGGATTTCCTCGGCGATCCGGCCGGCTTCTTCGGCGACAAACCGGCGCAAATCGCCCATGGCTTGCTGTTTCAGAGTCTCGATCTCCATCTGGCCGCGCGTCTGAATGCGGGCGGCCTCGGCCTCGGCCTGCTGGAGGATCCGCTCGCTCTCAACGGCCGCGTCCGCCTTCGCCTTCTCCTTGATTTCGCGAATCTCCTCGTCCAGCGCCAGCAGCCGCTCCTCCATCAGATTGAGTTTCCGCAGGGCGTCCACGCGGGCCGCCTCGGCCTCGGCCAGCTGTTTCTGGATCTCCTGGGTGCGGGAGCGGAAAAACCTACGCAGCGGCGCCCACAGCAGGTAGATCAGAGCGCCGACGACCACCACAAAGTTGAAGATCCGGCCCGCCTCGAGGACCTCGTGGCTGAAGGAACTCGGAAAGTCGGCTGCACGGACCGCGCCCCCCGGACCGGCTACGGCCAGGAGCAACCAGACGAGCAGCGGGCTCAGCTTGCGGGGAGCGCTCATGCCGGCCTCCTGCCGCCAAGGATCTGGGCGGCGATCAGCCGGGCGAACTCCTGAATTTCGTCGGCGAGTGAGCGGCGCAGCTCGACCCGTTGGTCGTCGATCTCGGTTATCGCCCGCTCCACGCGGTTGCGCATCTCGGCGTTGGCCGCAGCCAGCCGCTGTGTCTGGCGTTCCAGCGCCTCGCGCCGGACGGCGTCCATCTGGCTGTAGCCCTCTTGGCGGGCGGCCTTGATCCCGTTCTCATACCGCCGGAGCAGTACGTCGTACTCCTCGAGCGATTTCGCCGCCGCGGCCCGCTTGCCTTCGGTGCGCGCCTCGCGCTCCTTCAGCACGCCCATGAGCGGCCGGTACAGCAGCCGGCTCATGATGAAATGGAAGAGAATGAATACGAGCGCCACCAGCGCGACGGAAGGATTCAAAGTCAACGCCTCGGTGGCACTGCTGAGCAGGTACATGTTACGAACAACCCCGGCGGCCGGCGATTGGAGCTAACACACGGACTCGAAAGAGCTTATTGAATATCATCGAACCGCAACAATGTCAAGCCGATTCCTGGCCGATCCGAGCCGGCGCCACTCACGATCGTGGCGCCGGCTCGGATGCGGCCCGGACGACCGCAGATTCATTTCTCCGTTGCGCCTTCCCCGAACAACCTGATATGATTGCGTTATTCATCCGACCGCAAGGACACGGCATGGACGACCGTGGGTTGCAGCAGTACTGGAGAGCGGCGCTGAATGCCGCCAAGATCATGTCCGAGGGGAATTTTACCGCGTCGGAAACGGAATTCGCCGACGTGTGTGCCGAGCAACTCCGCCGGTCTGGTGCGGCCGAAGCCGCCCCCGCAGCCGAAGCCGCCCTGGAGCAGAGTCTCAAAGAGATCGCCCGCCAGCTGTTGCGCTTCTTCGTTGAGATCTCCCTGGACGCCGAACAGGAGTCCCGCTTCAACGAGATCATGGCCGAGCTGCTGCAGTGCCGCTCGGTCGACGATTATGACGAATTCAAGATCTCCCTGAACTTGTTCCTGAATTTCTTCCGCAAGACGCTCTCCGAGCTGGAGGATGACCGGACCCAGCTTGAGACGTTCCTCACCGATCTGAGCGCCTCGATCCTGACCCTGCACAATACGGGCAAGAGCTTTCTGCAGATCCTGGACGAATTCCGCAACAAGCTGGAGGGGTTGGACAGCACCCAGAAGATGGAGGTTATTCAGGAACACCTGGTGGCCCTCTCCGAACACATCAAGGGACAGGGCGCCGAGCTGTACGGGAGCCTCGTGGAAGCCAACCGCCGCATTGGGCGGCTTCGCCAGCAGCTGGAGAAGATCCGGGTCAGAGGCGGCGCCGCGCAACCCCGCCAGCTGCTGGAGAGCCAAGCTTTCCGCGACAAGTTCCGCATGGTGCTCCAGAACACCCGGCTGCAGCGCGACAACGTCACACTGGTGCTCCTGCGGGTGCAAAACCTTGCCGAACTGGAACAACGGATCGGCCACGAGATGTCGCTTCGGGTGCTCAAGCACCTCGTGGCCGCCTGTTGTCAGAACCTCCACCGCAACGACCTCATGAGCCGGCTGGAGCACGAAACGCTGGCCATTCTGCTGCTGAACACATCCCTCGCCAACGCCCGGTTGTTCGGCGAGCAGCTCCTGGCCGCGGTCCAGAAACTCAAGTTCCGCGCCCAGGGCGGCGCCCATCAGTTGGCCGTCCGCTGCGGCATCTCCTGCTGCCGGATGCACGACACCACTGAGACCATCATCCGCAAGGCGGTGCTGGCGCTGGAAATCGGCACCATGAACGACGCCCCCCTGATCACCGAAAACGAGATCCCCCCGGACCTGCTGGAAACCATCTACGCCATTTATTGATCGTCTCCGCGGGCGGCGCAGCCGCTCACTCGCCGATTCACCTTTTCACCGGCGCGCCGCGTCTCGAACGCCGGCTGACTGATTCGGTGTAACCGGCTCAGCGGTGCAGCTCGATGACGTCGCCGTCCGTGAGGACGTGGTCGCGGTTGATTCGCTGTCCCTCAAAGGTGTGCTTCCCCCACACCCGCGCGAACGCCAAGTGTTCCACAAAGTCGTGGTGGACCATCTGACAAAGGTCCAGGACGGTGCTGCCGATCTTGAGTACGTACGGACGACCCTGATCGGGGGGCTTGCCGGGCTGCTTCGTATAGACACGGATGATACCCAGCCGCGTGAAGATCTCGTCCTTCAGCGGCTCGAGCCCCTCGCCCGTCTCCGCCGACACCCGGCGCACGGCGAACCGCCCGCCGAACAGCTCCTCGACCACCGCCGCGTTGTCCCCGGCGCCCGCCAGATCCATCTTGTTCAGGAGCAGCAGCGACGGCATCACCACACCGCCGCGGGGCAGCTCGCCGGCCGGCGCCTGGAGGAACACCTTCTGCTCGGCCAGAAAGGCGGCGACGTCCTCGATCTCCTCCAGCACGCCGGCGCTCGATTGATCCACCGCCATTAGCAGCAGATCGGCGCTGCGAATGACGTTCATCACCCACGGCTCCATGAACTGCCGGCTCAGCGCGGGCAGGTCGATTAGCTGGAACTGGATATCCTGCCACTCGAGCATTCCCTGCTGCGGCTCACGGGTGGTGAAGGCATAGGGCGCCACCTCCGGCTCTGCGCGGGTGAGCGCCTTGAGCAGGGCCGATTTGCCCCCATTGGGCGGGCCGGTCAACACCACCCGGCCGGCGCCCTCGCGCGGGATGTTGGATGGGTCCAGCCGCTTCGGACCCTTCTTGGTCTGCTGCTCCTTACGGGCCAGCGACAGCTTCTTCTTGATCTCCGCCTGGAGTTTCTCGGTGCCCTTGTGCTTCGGGAGTGTGGCCCACATGTCCTCGAGGGCGCTGAGCCGCTCGGCGGGCGTCGTGGCCTGCTTGAAGCGCTGCTCCGCGTCCAGGTACTGGGGCGTCAGGTTGGCCGGCATCGCACGGATACCAAAACATGCGGTGTCATTGATTCGGTGATATTATAGCGGTTTCGGCAAACACTGCAATGTGCAAGCTGGGACAATCCGGATTCGGAAAGCTACCGCCCGAGGACACATGGAGAGTTGCTGGCGCGGCGCACTGCTGGGATTGACCAACGGCACCATCTGTCTGGCCGCCTGCGTGCCGGTGCTGCTGCCCTACTTGGTGAGCGAGGGCGAGCGGTTGAAACGGAACGTCGTCGTTCTGGCAGGATTCCTGGGCGGCCGGCTGGTGGGCTACCTCGCCTTCGGGTGGCTGGCGTGGCTCTTCGCCCTGGCTCTGCCGGCGGCGCTGCCCGGGCGCCTGCGCTGGGCCGGCGCCATTTACCTGGTGCTGGGGTTGCTGTTGGCGGCGTACGGCTTCCGCCCTCCCCGGACCGAGCCGTGTCTCCTGCCGGCCGCCGAAGGCCCCGCCCGCCGAGTGGCGGAACGACGGCCCGCCCTGTTGCCGCCGCTGTTGGGCCTGCTGACGGGGCTGAACCTGTGTCCCCCGTTCTTGCTGGCGTTCACCGAGGCGGTCGCCACCGGCACCTTGGCCGGCAGCCTGCTGTTCTTTCTCGCTTTCTACGCCGCCACCTCGCTGTTTTTCATCCCGCTGCCGTTCCTTGGCGCGCTCGGCCGGTACCCGGTAATCCGCACCGTGGGCCGACTGGCCGCCGGCGTGGTGGGTGTTTACTATGTCTATCTTGGCGTGACGACGATTTCGTGACGTTCCGGTCAAGATCCTTTAATGACCGGCGGTGAACAATCGGTCAAGGTTCAGCGTAATCATATAAACAAATCCATTGCGGTCATGCGGGAGGTTTGACATCGCCATGACTTCCACTGCTGAGGAGAAAACGCCGGGGTCCGTGCCATTCCGCAGCCGCGGCAAGGCACTGCTGCTCACCCTGCCGGTGATGCCGCTCACCTTCGTGCTGCTCATGGGCGGCCCCACCATGCCCCGATCACCGATCAAGCTGGCCGCCGTGCTGGTGACGTACGTGTTGATCAACGTCCTCTTCTACCTGATGGTGCGCACGGGCCGCACTGACCGCTACCGGGCCGTGCTGTTCGTGACCATGGCGGTGACCTTCGTCATCGGTTTCATCGCCAACCTCATTGAAATGCGCGGCAGCATGGCCCTGACCACGTCGGACATGGCCGCGGGCGAAACGCCGTTTTGCCACATGGTGATTCCCATGACCATCATCCCGGCGGCGCTCACCAAAACCATCATCTTCCCCGGTCACATGCTGGGCGGCTTTGCGCCGGTGGCGGCGATGTTCGCGCTCTGGATCGGCGTGTCGCTGGCCATCGGCCGCGGGTTCTGCAGCTGGGGCTGCTTCTTCGGCGGGCTCGAGGACGGCTTCTCCCGCATCCTGCGCCGGCCGGTGATCCGCAAGATCGCGCCCTACTGGATGTACCTGCCGTACACCGTGCTCGCCGCCGTCGTAATCCTCTCAGCGGCCACCCTCTCGCCCACGTACTGCGAGTGGCTGTGCCCGTTCAAGACGGTGACTGAGTACAACGAGATCACCTCGACGCGGACGGCGATCCAGGCGGTGATCTTCGTCTCGCTGTTCGCCGGGCTGGTGGTGGTGCTGCCGACGCTGACCAAAAAGCGCACTCAATGCGGATTGTTCTGCCCCATGGGCGCTTTCCAGTCGGTGACGAACAAGATCGATGCGTTCACGATCCAAATCGATCGGACCCGCTGCACCGACTGCCAGCGCTGCGTCCAAACCTGTCCGACGTTCTCGCTGGACGAAGAATCACTCGCGGCAGGCAAGCCGAAGATCACCTGCTGCAAGTGCGGCAAGTGCATCGACGCCTGCACCAAGGGCGCCATCGGTTACCGCATCAAGGGCACCGCATCTCCGCCGGAACGGGCCCGGCTGCTCTTCCTATACCCGGCGTTCATCTTTCTGGCCACCATCGGCGGCGGCATGATCATCGACGGGCTCCACCGCATCCTGCTCCTGGTCACCACCGGCCGGATGATCCAGTGACCTCCGGGAGGAACCATCATGGTGAAACGATTTCGCACTTTTTTCGGATATGCGTGGGCCGTTGCGGCACTCTTCATTGTTCTGGCTACGTTTTTCGGGATGAACAGCTGGGCGAACCTGTTCGTAAACGCCACCGGCCTGAAGATCAATCCATGGTACGACGGCGGCGAGGTGATGCAGGCCATCCATCGTCCTGGTTACCAGACCCAAGTCCACAAGCCGGTCTTCGATGCGCTGATCGGGGAGCAGGACGAAGGGTTTGTCCAGATCGCCTGGGTGCCCGCCGAGGGCCAGTCCCTGCCGGAGCGGCTCACCGACGCCATCGACGTGACCGGTGACGGTCGGCCGGATTTCGAGCTGGACGTGAACACGCGGACCAACACCGTCCGGCTCACCAAGCATCAGCCGTGGGTGCTGTCGGTGGGCGAGGTGCTCAAGCCGAACGACAAGCGCGCCGTGCGGGTGGCGCTAAAGAATTTTCACTGAGACGGCGAGTCTGGGCTTGGGTTCCAGGGTTGCCAGACGCAGCCGGCGCGTTCTTTAACACTGATTCATCCTGCTGTCACCAGTCTGCGCCGGGCTACGCTCGAGGCGATTCGAACGGTGCGCCGAAACAGTTGCAAAGGGTGCGGAGCCGGACTGTCACAATCACAACCGATCGGTGCCGTCTTTACCGGCTTGGGATTCCGAGCACGAGTTCGATGACGATTACGAGTTACGAGCACGGGGGGGGGCGAGCCTCGAGTCTCGAGCCCCTAGCCTCGCTTCCACCCGATTCACCAGCCACTCAGGGCGTGCCGGTGGCGATGGTTCCGGACACCCACTCCAGGTTGGCCCGCGCCACCAAATAATCGTGTTTGGCTCGGGACAGGTTGATCTTGGCCTGCAGCACGTTGAGCTGGGCGTCGTCTACGTCGAGCCGTGTCTTGACGCCGAATTCAAAACCCTTCTCCGCAATGGCCAGCAACCGCTCCGCCTGGGTGACCGTTCCACCGAGCGCCCGGATGATCTCGCCGGCCTCGTGGACGTTATCCACCGCCTGACGCACCTGGAGAGCGATGGAATCCACCAGTTTCGCCTGCTCGATGCGCAGCGTCTCCAGATCGCTGCGGGCCTGCAGCACTTTCCCCTTGGTCCGCCCGCCGTCGAAAACGGGGAACGTCAAGTATAGGCCCACCGAGTAGGCCAGCCCGTCCGCCTGCCCGTCGCCGATGGTCTGACTCCGCCAACCGGCACCCCCGCGGAAATCCACCCGCGGTTTGTCCCCGGCGCTGTAGATTTTAACCAGCTCCTTGGCGATATTGGCCTGGTGGCCCAGTTCGGAGATCTCCGGTCGGTTCTGCAGGGCGATCTCCAGCACCGGAGCGTACTCCGGATAGGCGCCCACGGGCGCATCGAGCGTTCCCGTGACGTCCACCACCTGTCCCTCCAGGCCCAGCAGGAAGCGCAACTGTTCCTGGGCGATCTGGATGGCGTTCTCCGCTCGGATGACCGCCGGCCGCGCGTTCTCGAGATCCACCTCGGCCGCGAGCACGTCGTAGTCGGTGGCCAAGCCGGCGTCGAACTTGCGTCGGGCTTCGTCCAGATGCCGCTGCTTCATGGCTACGTTTTCCAAGGCCAGGGCATGCAGCTCGCGGGCCAGCAGCACCCCGTGGAACGCCGTCGTGATGTCCCGGGCAACCGCCTGCTGGAAGATGACAAGCTGGTCTTCTGCGTCGGCCATCCCCTCCTTGGCTGCCCGGATGGCCGCCCCCACCTGGCCCCAGGTGTAGATCGCCTGGGACACCCCCGCCTCGGCGGTGTACAGGTTGCGAGTCACGTCAAAATCAAAATCCTCGAGGAATCCCCCGCCGAAGGCCTTCTGGCTCTCGTCGCTGTCGCGGGAAACCGAGGATGTCACCGTCACCTGGGGCATCGCCGCCGCCCGTTCCTCAAGGTAACGCCCCATCACTTTCCGTCGGAACTCTTTGGCCTTCTGGATGTCCTTGTTCTGGTCGGCGGCGATGCGGAGGGCTTCCTCCAGCGTGAGGACACGCGCGACCGGCGCCTCATCCGCGCTCTGTGCCGCCAGCGGCACGGACAGCAGCAGCGCCGTCAGCGCCGCGGCGGCGACGGTCCACAGCCGCGTGTTGAAAGTGTGTACGAACTGTCGGTCGGCACTCCTGTTCATGATGCACTCTCTTCGCGTGAGTGAAAGTTGGATTGGAAACCATCCGCTCATGACGCCGTCTCCTCAGCCGCCGGTTCCGCTGCGTTCGGCGCCGCGTCCGAATCACGCGTCGGGATCTGGCGGCGGCGTCCGAACCAGGCCGCGACATCGTCCAGGAGGGTGTACACCACCGGCACCACCAGCAGGGTCAGGAAGGTGGAGGTGATCAGGCCGCCGATGATGGCGCGGGCCATGGGCGCCCGCATTTCGGCGCCGGAACCGATGGCGAACGCCAGCGGCAACATGCCGAAGATCATGGCCAGGGCACTAGTGTCCTAAAAGATCTCGAATAGATTCTTCTGGTTAGCGGCACCCCTTGGTGGCATCAGGTCGGCCGATTCGGTCAACACCTGATA
>JAAYUB010000012.1 GCA_012517875.1 Acidobacteriota bacterium
GACAGCAGCAGCGTGGCCAGCTTGTGGCGGATGGCGAACCGGAGGGTGGTGTCGTAGAAACGCAGCATCGCGCCGAACACCTTCTCGGAGGTCCGGTAGAGGGCGCCGTGGCGCACCTCGCCGGGCGGCCGCAGGAACCGCGAGGCCAGCATCGGCGTCAGGGTGAGGGACACGATGCCCGAAATCAGGATCGCCGCGGCGATGGTCACGGCGAAATCATGGAACAGCCGGCCCAGGATGCCGCTCATGAAGAGAACCGGGATGAAGACGGCGGCCAGCGAGATGGTCATGGAGATGATGGTGAAGCCGATCTCCTTCGAGCCGTCGAGGGCGGCCTGCATCGGGGTCTTGCCCATCTCGATGTGGCGGACGATGTTCTCCAGCATGACGATGGCGTCGTCCACCACGAAGCCCACCGACAGGGTCAGCGCCATGAGCGAGAGGTTATTCACCGAGAAATTGGCCAGATACATCACGGCGAACGTGCCCACGATGGAGAACGGCAGCGCCAGGCTGGGGATGATCGTGGCCGAGACGTTCCGGAGGAACAGGAAGATCACCAGGATGACCAGGCACAGTGTGAGCATGAGCGTGAACTTGACGTCGTTGACCGACTCGCGGATCGACTGGGAGCGGTCGAAAATGACGCTGAGCTCCACCGACGCGGGCAGCTGTTTCTGAAACACGGGGAGAATGTCCCGAATGGCCTGGACGATGGCGACGGTGTTGGTTCCGGGCTGGCGCTGGATGGCCAGGATGACCGCCCGCTTGGCGCTCTCGCGGGTCACATGCCAGGCGGCGACCTTGTCGTTTTCGACGCTGTCGATCGCCTCGCCGAGGTCCCGCAGATACACCGGCGCGCCCTCGCGGTAGGTGACGATCAGCCCGCCGTAGGCGGCGGCCTCGAGCAACTGCCCGTCCGACTCCACGGTGTAGGCGCGGTGCGTGCCGTAGAGCACGCCGCTGGGCAGGTTGACGTTGCCGTTGCGGATGGCGTCGGCCACCTCGTTGATGCCGATGTTTCGGCTGGTGAGCCGGTCCGGATCGAGCCGAACCCGGACGGCGTACTTCTGGGAACCGTACACTTGCACCTGGGCTACGCCGTTGACCATGGAGATCCGCTCGCCCAGGGTGGTGGCGGCATACTCGTTGAGGGTGGACAGCGGCAGCGTGTCCGATTTCATGGCGAGCATGAGGATCGGCGAGTCGGCCGGGTTGACTTTCCGGTAAGACGGCGGCGTGGGCATGTCGCGGGGCAGTTGCCGCTGGGCCTGGGCGATGGCCGCCTGCACGTCCTGGGCGGCGGCGTCGAGGTCCCGTTCCAGCGCGAACTGGAGGGTGATCTGCGTGGAGCCGATGCCGCTCGACGAGGTCATGTTGTCGATGCCGGCGATGGTGGAGAACTGCCGCTCCAGCGGCAGGGCCACCGTCGAGGCCATGGTTTCGGGGCTGGCACCGGGCAGGCTGGCCGACACGGTGATGGTGGGAAAATCGACGTTGGGCAGGTCGTTGACCGGCAGGGTGATGTAGGCCATGACTCCGAAGAGGATGATCCCTAGCATCACCAGAACGGTGGTGACAGGCCGGCGGATGAACAGGGCCGGAATGTTCATGGCTGGATGACCTCGGGCTCCACCTTCCGGCGGACGGTGATCCTGGAGCCCGGGGTGAGCCGCATCTGGCCGTCGACGATGACGGTGTCGTCGGCGCGCAGGCCGTCGCGGATGACTGCCTCGCCGGCCATGATCCGATCGACGGTGACCTTGCGCACCGCGGCGGTGTTGTCCGCCGTCACAACGTAGACCAGCGAGCCCTCCTGGCTGGGCACCACCGCCTGGGCGGGCACCACCAGCGCCTGTGGTTCGGTGTCCAGCACCAGCAGCACGTCGACAAACAGGCCGGGCCACAGCACGCCGTTGGCGTTGTCGCAGGTGGCCTTCAGGTGGATGGTGCCCGTGCCGGAAGCGACGGTGCTGTCCAGGAAGGTGACGGCGCCGCGCTCGGCTGGCGCGCCGCTGTCGGGGATGGTGGCGGACACGGTCAGGCGGTCGCGGCGCATCTGTTCGCGCAGGCGGGGCAGGACCTGCTCGGGCACGGTGAAGTCCACGTAGATGGGGCGGATCTGGTAGATCTGGACGAGGATGGTTTCGTTGAGCCGGGCCATGTTGCCGGCGTGGACGAGGAGTTCGCCCGTCCGCCCGCTGGCGGGGGCGGTGACGGTGCAGTAGCCGAGATCGAGGCGGGCATTGAGCAGTTCGGCCTCGTCGGCCCGCACTGACGCTTCGTCGGCCTGCAGGGTGGCCTGCAGCGCTTCAGCGTTGGCCTTGACCGTATCGTACTGCTGGCGGGTGACATAGTCCTTGGCCACCAGCTCGGCATAGCGCTGCACGTCGGCTTCGGCGTTGCGCCACAAGGCGCGGTCGCGCTCCAAGTTGGCCCGCGAGCGCGCCAGCGCCGCCTCGGCGCGCTGCACCGCCGCCTCGAAGGGGGCCGGGTCGATGGTGAACAGGGTCTGGCCGCGGCGGACTTCCTGACCTTCGCTGAAGTGGACGCTGAGGATGGGGCCGCTGACCTGGGTCTTGACCGCCACGGTGGAATACGCCTCGACCGTGCCGATGGCTTTGAGCTGAACCGGCATCGGTTTCTGAACCACTGGGGTGGTGGTGACGGCCACGGGCGGCGCGGTCCGCGGGGTGCTGTCGGCGGATTTGCCGGTGCAGCCGACGCCGCCGACGGCGAGTCCGGCCAGCAGGACGGCGGGGGCGACCGTGCGCAAGCGGGTCAGCAGGCGGGTGCGGGCGATGCGTGTCATGGTTGTCCTTCGGGGGATCGGGGTGGAGCGGGCGGATCGGGCGGCGCGGGCGATGCGACCGCCGCGGCGGGGCCGGCGGTGAGTAGCTGGCCGGTGTTGCGACCCAGCCGGGCCATGGCCAGCAGCCACTCGGTTCGGGCACGGGTCTGCTCTGAACGAGCAGCTTCCAGGGTGCGCTGGGCGGACAGCAGGTCCAGGATGTCGCCCACACCGGCGCGGTAGCGGTTGAGCGCCACGTCGTACGATTGCGTCGCGCTGCTCAGCAACTCGTCGGTGGTGCGGATCTTCTCGCCGGCGGTCTGCAGGGCGTAGAAGCTGCGCCACACCTCGTGCGCTACCGTCTGCGCCAGACTGTGGACACGCGCGGTGGCCGCCGCCGACTGTTCGCTTGCCTGAATGACGTTGTTGGCGTGGGTGTACCCGGTGAAGATGGGCAACCGGAGCGTGATGCCCACGGAGTAGTTGTCCAGCAACGTGTCCCAGCCGGTGTTGTACAGGGCGCCGGCTCCGGCGGTGGCAGCCACCGTCACGCCGCCGGCGGCCTGCACGCTGCGCACACGGGCCTCGGCGCCGAGCGCTTCCGCCCGGGCGGCGGCCAGGTCGGGGCGGAGACGCTGGGCGACCTCGATGAATCGATCCACCTCGCCGGCGGCCGCGTCGGCCGGGATCTCCGGTTGGAAATCAGCCAAGCGGATCGCCGTGTTGGCGGGCAGGCCCACGGCCGCGGCCAGCGCGCCCTCCAGCGTGCGCAGGTCGCCGGTGGCCGTCTGCAGGGCCAGTCGGGCCTGGGCCAGGGCGGAGCGCGCCTGGAGCACGTCGGCGATGGTGGCCACGCCGGCACGATGGCGCTCCGTGGCGGATTCGAGCACCGCCTGAGCCTCGCGCACCGCCGTCTCTTCCGCCGTGACAAGGGTATTCACGCCGTGGTGGAGGTAGTACGCCTCCAGCACCATGAGCATGACGTCCTCGAGCACGGCGCGATGGGTCCAGTTGGCGGCCCGCAACGCCTGGCGGGCCTCCTCCAGATCCGCCGCCCGTCCGCCGGAATCGTACAGGAGATAATTGACTGCGATGGACGGCCCGAGTGCGCCCTGCCATTCCTCGTACTTCGAGGAACGGGAGCCGTACCCCGCCTGGCCGATGCCTTCCAGATCGACAGTGGGGAGATAGGCGCCGCCTCGGCTCGCCTTGGCCGCCGCCGCCGCCCGGGCGGCGTGCCAGGCAGCCTTGGTGCGGGGATTGTGGCGGAGGGCGTAATCGATCAGGTCGCTGAGCCGCCACCGGGCGTCGGCGGAAAAATCAGGGGGTGTTCTCTCCGGCGCGAGCAGGGTCGGGAGTTCGGCGGGATCGGGCGTCCAGGGGGAGGCCGGGCTGGCCGATGTGTCCCCCGGCGTCGGATGCCAGGGGCGGTACTTCACCGGGCGGCCGGGATCATCGCCGGCCGCGGCGAGTGAAGCCAGGGCCAGTGCGGCCGCCAGGCTGATGCTCCGGACAGCGAACCGGCAGAACCGAACGCTAGGCAGACGATTCAGGCACACGCAGGTCGCTCCTCGTCGCGGATTCTATCCTCATACGAAACCGAACCATTGATGTTTGCAGCACTCTCAGCGGGATCCGGTGACGGCTGTCACGTTTTTCGACGTTCGGCCTCCTCACTGCAAGTCGTGCAGCAGGTCGTGCGGTGAGACACCCAACTCGCCGGCTACTTCCTTGAGGGTCGAGTCGCCGCCGGCCTCAACACCGCGGGCCTTGAGCCGCTCCAGGGCAATCGGCAGTCGAATCAAGCCTTCGCGCTCGAGTTCGGCCAGAGTCTTGCGGCCGAGACCGCTGCCGGCGCCGGGCGGCGGCAGTTTGTTCGCAGATTGTCCGGCGGGACCGACCGGCCGGAGCACATCATAGACGCGCTGGGGCGGGACGCCGTTACGCCGGGCGACGGTGTCGACGGTCTGGCCGACGTCATCGACCCGAAGACCGCCGGCGCGGAGGCGCGCCAGGGCATCGTCAGGCGGGATCCCCAGGTAGCGCGCGAACTGGCTCAGGGTGGACAACTCGGCGTGGCCGTAAGGCGGCTCGCCGTACGATGCGATCCAGGATGCCTTGACTGCGCCGTTGAACGCCACCAGGTTGCGGAACGGCGGCCACGCCAGCAGCGTACCGACGAAGACCACGACAGTCAGCCCCAGGGCCAGCAGAAACTCGGGTGTGACCACCACCAGGCGGCGGGCGGCGTTGCGCAGGTAGGACACCAGGCAGGCCCAGTTCAGATATATGTGCAGGATGGAGGCGATGAGGAATACCACCATGAAATTGATGTGGACGGCGGAGTAGTCGTCCTTACCGAGACCCCACAGCGTCCAGTTGGCCCAGTTGGCCACCCGGCCCTGGGGGCTCAGGAACAGCATGATCCCGGTGTACGCCATCATCACAAACGACAGGGTGGTCACGAGCGAGACGATGCGTCGGAACGACATGATGCGATGACTCCTCCAGATGATGTACCGGGCCCGGGGCCGACTCAGTCGTCGGCCAAAAGCCGGGCGGCCAATTCCTTGACCAGCTTGGCGGCGACCCGGGCGGTGGCGTCTCCGGCATCGTGGGCCGGCAGGTATTCGACGATATCGGCCCCCACCAAGGGGCCCGGCAGGGTTTGGATCAGCGTCAGGAGTTCCCGCGTGCTGCAGCCCCCGGGCTCGGGATGGGCCACGCCGGGAGCGAACGCCGGATCCAGAATGTCGAGGTCCACGCTCAGATAGACGGGTCCGGACACAGCGGGAAAGGGGCCGTGCGGCCAGTCGCGCATGTCCAGAACCCCCACACCGAACCGTTCTGCCTGGTCGCGCTGGTGGGGGTTGCGGGTGCGCACGCCCACCTGGACAAGCCGCGTCACCAGGCTCTCCTCGAGCACGCGGGCGAAGGTGCAGGCATGGGACAGACGGTTGCCGCCGTAATTGTCGTACAGGTCGGGGTGGGCGTCGAGCTGAACCACGGTCAGTCCCGGAAAACGAGGTCCATAGGCGCGCAGTACGGGGAGGGTGACCGAGTGATCGCCGCCCAGCGCCAGGACGCGGGCGCGACGCATCAGCACGTCGGCCACCGCCGCGGTGATCGCCGCCGGCGCCGCGGCGCCGGCGGCGTCGAGGTCGAGATCGCCCAGATCCGCCAGCCGCGGCTCCGTCCCAAGCTCGAGGCCGTTCTCGGTGCTCAGGTTTGTGGACTCGCAGGCCAGGGCCGCCCGGATCCGCGGCGGCGCCGCCGCGGCTCCGCTCCGGAACGACGAGTGTTTGTCCAGTGGCAGGCCCAGCAGGGCCACCATGTCCGGTTTGAGCGCGGCCGGAGTGATCGATGCGTCCAGCATGCGGATAGTCTGACAGATCGCAGGCGGGGTTGCAACTGATTGCGCAGCGGCCGCGCCGATTGTGCCGTCGGTCGGGTCAGCCGCTGCCCGTCGGTGGAGCGTGGCGGCGCAGCCAACGGACGGGCATCCCGCCGGCGCCGGCCGTGGCCAGCCGGAGCAGCGCCCGGAGTGTCACGGCCACAGGCGGGAGCCAGCGCCCGCCCGGCGCGAACAGCCGCCGGTGCAGCCTCAGGATCTCCGCTTCGGTGAGCGTCGCGGTGTCGTAGCCGAGCGACGGCGCCGCCGCGGCGGAGGCGGCGATAAAATCGCCGAGGCTCCGCCGGCGCCGGCGCACGCCGTAGCGCTCCGGTGCTTCGAACCAGGGCGCGCCCGGCTCCATCTCGACGGGGAAGACGTGCACGCTCCGGATGGAGGCGAACCGCCGCCGCAGCCGACGGATGTAGTCGTGGGTGGCCAGCACCCCGGCGGCCGTCTCACCGGGGAGTCCCAGCGCGAAGTAGAGCGTGGTGGGCGCGCGGAGCTGGTTCAACAGGTCCAGCCTCTCCTCCAGTTCACCATTGGTGAACGGGTAGGCCCGGTGAGTCTGCCGAAGCGCCTCATCCGCGGTCTCCGGCGACAGGATCACCGTCGAGGTGTGGTGCAGCACCCGCCGGAACAGGCGGCACAGTTCAGGGGAGGGTAGACCGAAAAACTCGAAGTCCGCCCGCACCGCAGGCCGGAGCCGCCCCAGCGCCGCAACGAGGGCGGCGGTGTGGTTCTCGCAGGCGGGATCCGGGTCGAAGCAGAAATAGAACCGCGCGATTCCCCAGTCGGTCCGGAGCCGCGCCACCGATTCGGCCACCCCTTCGGGTCCGCGCCGCACCGTCACCGTGCGTCCCGTGAGGCGGCGGACGCCGGGGCCGCTCCCGCCGCACCAGGTGCACGAGCCCGGGCAGCCGCGGCCGGCGGGCACACCGTACACCGCCGCGGCCCGCTGGTCGCGGCCCAGCCGCTGCAGGAGCCGCACCGGACCTTCCCATGGCACGATCCACTGGAGCCGGAAGACGGTTTCGGGGTGGCGGTAGAACCGCAGGGCGGCGAAATCGGCCGCATCCAACTCGGCGGCGTCCGCGCAGTAGCCGATGGGGTTGTGCCGTACCGCGCCGCCGGGGTCGCGCCAGCTCACGTTGGGAATTTCGGACAGATCAGGCTGTCCGCTCCGGACGGCGTCGGCGAGCGCCGCCAGCGGCCGCTCCCCTTCACCCCGCACCACGGCGTCGACGAACGGGCACTCGGTGAGGATCTCCCCGGCGAAATGGCTGGCGGTGTATCCGCCGAGCACCACCCGCACACGCGGCCGGACCGCCTTGAGTTGCCGGGCGGCTGCCAGGGTGTCGTAAGTTTGAGGATGCCAGTGGAGAGAAAACGCCGCCAGCGATGCCCCGGACGCCCCGACGTAGTCCGCGAGCAGGAAGCGCGGGTCCAACAGCTTCTCCGCGCCCAGGTGGACGATCCGGCAGCGCCGGGCCCGCCGCTCCAGCTCCCCGGCCAGCGCCAGCAGACCGGCAGCGGGAAAATTGATCCGGGCATGCGACCCCAGCACCGGGTCGCGCACAAGCATTCGGGGCACATGCACCAGCACGGCGTCCAGGTTCAGGTCGGCGGCGTCCAGGTGCATGGCCGGTCATCCTCCGCGAGGCCCGTTGGCGGGCGTCGGCGGTGAAAGCGTTGGCGTCGGCATGTGATCCTGTGCTATTAATACCACACGTTTTCCTCACAGGCGTGCCGAGTCGGCAAACGACGGCGGGAAGGACTCCGCTGTCGCAGCGCAGGCGGCGGCATGCGTGATCGGACAATTTGACTTGGAGGTGGTTGGATGGGTGGAGAAACCGCGTATCCCAATGTCCACGTCTGGCTGGATCAGATTCAGGCGCTGCTGGCGGCGACACCGGCGGGCGCGCCGGTGAAGGACGCCCGACGGGCACTGGACATCCTGCGACGGATGCTGACGCCGCCGGCTTTGGGAAGCCGGACAGCGGCAGATGACGTTCCGGCCGAAGGCGTCCGGTTGATCTACCTGCTGGGTTGGATCAAGGCGGGTGTCGCGGCCGGCCTGACGGTCGCCTCGAGCGAGGTCGCGGCAGCCGCGGAACGCGCTGTGACCGGTCTCGAGACCGTCCTCGGTTCGCCAGAACCCTCGAACACGCGCGACTGCGCCGAGTACATGAGCCGGCCGTCGCCGTGTCCGCCGGCTCGGCCTGGAATCTGATCCGGGAACAACCGGCGGAATAACCAGGACGGAGCCGACCGGCGATCCGGACATGACCGGTCGACTCTCTCCGATGGTTTCCGGCGGGTGTCGGGACGGCGGGGGCGGCCCGCCGCCATCGGCTCCCGAGCACGGTCCCTTCCAATGCGCTGGACACATCTCACCCTGATGATGACCGAGCGGTGCAACTACCGCTGCGTCTACTGCTACCAGCAACGGTCGCAGCGGGATCTGGCGGATGACCGGATCCGACAAGCCTGCACGCGGCTCCTGCCGCTGGCTGCGCCGCGCTGCCGGGTCACATTTTTCGGCGGGGAGCCGACACTGGTGTTTTCGGCCGTACGGCGCGCTGTGCGGCGGATCGAAGTGTGGAACCGGGGCGGGCAACGAGACCTGACCTACGGCATCACCACCAATGGCAGCCTCCTGGGGCCCTGCAAGCTGGCATTCCTCAACGCCCACCGGTTCCGGGTGGTGCTGAGCCATGACGGCGTGCACCAGGATCGTCACCGTGCCCCCGGCAGCACGGCTAGGCTGGCCCGGTTGCTGGAATCCCTGGGCGACTATCCGGGCATCCGGCTGGCGGTCAATTGCGTGGTTACCCGGGACACGGTCCGGGACCTGCCGGCCACGGTGCGCCTCCTGCTCGGTTTGGGCGTCCCCCGCCTGATCCTGGCTTACGACCGGCAGTCGCCGTGGCGCGACGCAGAGATCGTCGCGCTAGCGGCGGCACTGCGGGAAGTGCGCCCGTTGCTGCCGCCGCCCGACCCGGAGGATGAGGCGGCCCCCGGGGCATTTCGACAGACGGACGGCGAGCGGCGGATCTTTCGCTGCCCCGCCGGTGAGACGCGGTTGGCGCTCGCGGCCGACGGGACCGTCTGGGGCTGCCACCTCTTCGCCGATTATTTCCGCGGCCGTCAACACACCGATGAATTCACCCGCTACTGCCTCGGCGACATCCGCCGACTCGATCCGGACAGCCTGGCTGGGCGCAACGGGCTGCTTGCGCCGTACCGGCAGCTGGCCATGAACAACGGCCTGACGCCGGGCGGCTTCTGCATGTTCTGCGGCGAACTCTTTGAATGCGCCATTTGTCCGTTGGACGCGGCCCTGAGTTCGGGGCGCATTGGCCGGATCCCGGAGTGGTACTGCCGGTTTGAGCGGATCCTGCGAGGCGGGCGTGTGCCTGGACCCGGCGCACCGGACGGGCGGGAATCCGGGGCAGCTCTTCAGGCAGGCCCCTGACCGCCGCACGGCGGGCCTAGGGCAAACGGCCGGCGGCGGCCTCCTTCAGTTCCGGACGATCGGGATCAGCATCCTTCCAGACGTTCAGAAACCGCCCGAAATGGCGGCGGGCGTCCTGAGCGTTCCCCTGCTGCCGGGCGCACCGGCCCAGGTTCAGGAGTGCGAGGGCGTAGCTGTCGCTGGTGTTCAGGCGGCTGGCGGCCGAATCGCGCAACCGGGTGAACGCGCTCACAGCCCGGTCCATGCGCCCGCTCGCCCGGTAGGCCTCGGCGAGCAGCGGCAGGTAGAGCGACGGGCTGCCGAAGAACCGGACGTCGGGCGTCCAGTCGAGGAGCGGGAGTGCCAGCTCCATCAAGGCGGCGGCCCGACGGGGATCGCTCCGGTGCAGGGCCAGGGCGGCCGACAGGTGGTAATAGTGGCGCCGCAGTTTCGCCATGCCGGTCGCCATCTCCAGCGCCTGCAGGCGCCGGGCGGTGCCCGCCGCCGCCTCGGCCCGTCCCTGCGCCAGGAGCGCCAAACCCTGCAGGTGGAGCGCGAGCGCGTCGTATTCAGGATCCAGCAGCGCCGGCGCCGCGCCGCCGGCGGACTCGGCGTGTCGCAGCGCGCCGGCGGCGTTGTCGCGCCGCAGCTCCAGGTAGGCGGCCAGCAGGGCCAGGTCCACGCGGATGGCATTTTCACCGAGTGTCTCCGCTTCACGCAACCCCGCGTCGAGCACACGGGCGCTCTCGGCGTAGCGGCCTCGGCCGATAAGAAACTCCGCCAGGACATAGTGGCCCATCAACCGCTGGTCAGGATCGGCATGCCGAATCCGCTCGCGGAGGATCCGCTCGGCTTCGCCGGGCCGGCCGCAGAGATTCTCCACGGCAGCCAGCCGGACGTGAAGCCAGCTCTTCTCGCGCGGCAGGTCCAGGCACTGCATCAACTCCTGGCGTGCCTGTTGGTACTGGTTTTCCAGAAGATAGGTCCATGCCAGCCGGCCCTGATAGGGCATTGGATCTTTGAACAGCGGACGGTTGCGCACGAGGAGCGTTCGGGCCGAGCCGGCCAGACCCTGGCGGATGTCGATCTCCGCCAGGTTGAGCACAGCCAGGTGATCGGTGGGGTCGGCCATCGCCGCCCCGCGGAACCACCGGCTGGCCTCCGGCCAGTCCTCGGCGTTCCGGTAGATCCCGCCCACCAGCCGCTTGATCCCGGCGTCATTGGGATAGAGGGCGTCGAAACGCCGGCCCAGGTCCGCCCGCTTGAGGTAGTTGACCTCGGTGAATTTGGAGTACAACAGCTCCAGGTTGAAGCGCTCGCGCGGCGTGAGCCGCGCCTTGTAGGCCAGGGCTTTCTGCATGTACCGGCGGTCGTTTTCCAGCTCGCGCAGGTGGCCGTAGTTGACCGACATCCGGGCGTAGGCCATGGCGAACTCGGGATCGAGGGCCGTGGCCTGCTCCAGACGAGCGTTACTCTCCGTGAACCGGCCGCTGGCGTAGAGCTTGTCGGCCTCGATGTACAGCCGCAGCGCCTCCCGCGACGAGGTGGTGACGTCCCGCAGCGCGGTGTCGATGTCGCCGGCGATGGATTCGGGCGAGAACTGGAGCGCCTCCTTGATCTTGGGCGTAAGCGCGTCGATGAGATCCTGCGGGTCCGCCGGCTCGGCCAGCTCCACCTGGGCCGAGGCGATATACTCCTGTGTGGTCGCGTCGAGAATAGCCGCCTGGAGGCGGCAGGCGCTGCCCTCCAGGTACATCACCCGGACCCGGTGAGTGGCCCCCTCGGGCTCTTTGATCACCGACAGGTAGCGGGACTGGAAAAGGTCAACCTCCAGCAGGAAAGTCAGGATCTCGCTCAGGTTGGGGGCGTCGCCCACCGGGCTGGCGATCTTGACGGGCTCGACGAAGATTTTTGGTTTGCGGGCGGCGGCGGTCTCGCCGCCGGGGTGCCGTTCGGCCGTCGGCGGGGCCGTCGGCCGCGTGATGACGAAGTAACCGGCCGCCGCGGTAAGGAGCAGGAGCAGCGTGGCCAGCTGCCAGCCCTGGCGGCGGGACAGCCGGGCCGCCGTCCGGCGGAGGGTGTCGGACGCAATGCCGGCGCGGTTGTTCCGGCAATCGATGAGCTGGTCCAGCACGCCGGCCATGGACGGCGCACGCTGCTCCGGCGGCCGGGTCAGGGCGGCGACGATGATCCGGATCAGTTCGGGGGGCGTATCGGGCCGGACGTCGGTCACCGGCGCCGGCGTCTCGTTGAGGATCGTGTGGACCGTCGCCTTGGTGTAGGGCGCCGCGAACGGATTGCGGCCGGTCAGCATCTCGTAGAGGACGACGCCGAAAGACCAGACGTCGGTGCGGGCGTCCACCGGCAGCCCGCGGGCCTGCTCCGGTGACATGTATGCCGTCGTGCCCACGGTGCCTTCCGCCTCGCTGGTCTGCGCGTGGCCCGACAGTTTGGCCAGCCCGAAGTCGAGTATCTTGACGTCGCCGGTGCGGGTGATCATGATGTTGGCGGGCTTGATGTCCCGGTGGACCACGCCGGCCTGATGGGCGCCGACCAGTCCCTGGGCGGTCTGGATGGCGACGGAGAGGATCTCCTCGATGGACATGGCGCCCCGGGCGAGCCGGTCCTTGAGCGTCTCCCCCTCGTAATGCACCATGCAGATGAACATCCGTCCGTCGGCGGTCTCGCCGATCTCGTGCACGCCGCATATGTTGGGGTGGTCTAGGGCCGAAGCCGCCCGGGCTTCCAGGACGAGCCGCCGGCGGGCCGCGGAGTCCCGGGTCAATTCGAGGGGCAGGAATTTCAGGGCCACGGGACGGCTCAGCAGGGTGTCTTCGGCCTTGTACACCTCGCCCATCCCACCGGCGCCGATCCGCTCCAGGATCCGGTAATGGCCGATGGTGCGGCCGATCATATCCGTATTGTCAGGGGTCCGGCCCGTGCAATCGCCCGGATCTTCCACCCTACCTACTCCTGCGCGAAACCAATGACCTCCATTGTAGGTCAACTCGGGGAGCGTGGCAAGGTCTGTGCCGCAGCCCGGCGGTGGCCGCAAGCGGCGGCGGGAACCCGATGGGGAGGATCGTTGCGGGTGGAGTCGGAGCGGGGGCCGTCAGCTGCACCGGGACCGCAGCGACCGGGCGCTGGTGATGGCGGCACAAAGGCGATCGGGCTCGTCGGTACCGATCCGGAAGCGGCGGCCGCCGGCCAGGGTCAGCTCCACGGCGTCAAGTCCGGCGATGTTGAACATCCAGCCGTGGGGTGTCAGGCGGACGCCCCAGCCGTACAGCCAGCTGTTGCGGACCTTGGCGCAGCCTGTGATGTTCTCGAGTTTGATGGACCGTCGGATCAGACCGGGCCCGAAAAAACATACCAGCCGGTCATCCCGGATCTCCACCGTGAGCCGGGAGAACAGGAAGGCCATGATGGCCAGGAAGACGGCCACGACAAAGACCTGGGGCGGCGCCGGTCCGGTCAGGAAAAAGACGAGCAGAACCAGGATGGACATGCCGAGCACGATCAGGATCAAGGTGCCGATCTGGGTGTGGCTGTAGTGGAGCATGACGTCCTCGAAACTCATTCAGTATTGTATTGTTTGGGCCGGGTTATGGCAATATCACACCAACACATCCCGCGGCTGATTCCGCGGACCGCGATGCTACCGGCATCGCGGTGATGAAACATACGGCAGGAGGCGCGCCATGAACCATCATCCGGAGAGCATTGGCATCATCGGCTGCGGCCGGCTGGGCCGGCTGTTGGCGGAACTGATGGAGCGGGATTTCACGGTCCGGGTGTATGACCGGGATTCGCAGCGGATCTCCGGCCATGCCGGTGCGACCTCTCTGGCCGGAGCGGCCGGCGCCGACGCGGTGCTGTTGGCGGTGCCGGTGCGGGAGCTTTCCGGCGTCCTCGCGGCGGTGACACCGCACCTGCGTCCCGGGGCGGCGGTGCTGGAGACCGGGGCGGTGAAGGTGCTGCCGGCCCGGCTGCTGCGGCGCCTGCCGGCGGGGGTGGCGGCGCTGCCCCTGCATCCGCTCTTCGGGCCGAGCAGCCTGGGCGAACGGCCGGCGGGGCAGACGATGGTCCTCTGCCCCATCCGGCGGACGCCGCCGCCGGTCGCTCGGTTCTGGGAAGCATACTGGACCGGTCGGGGGTTCCGGGTCGTGCGGACAACTCCGTCGGCCCACGACCGGGTGATGGCCCGGAGCCTTGTGCTGACCCAGTGGCTGGGCCGGGCCTGCCTCGGGCTTTCGGCCGGGGAGCCGCCGTTCGCGGCCCCGAGTTGGGATCACCTGCGGGCGTTGATGGAAACGGCGGCCGGCGACGACTGGATCACCTTCACCGATCTGCAGGCGTGCAACCCGTACGCCCGGGCCGAGCGGCGGCGGTTGCGGATCGAGATGGCCCGCCTGGAACGCGAACTGCGGGACAGCCCCGCCGTCGGTTGACCAGGGGCGGCCGAAACTTCGAGTTGTTGATCATCACGTCAGCTGACCGTTACCGCCGGGATCTGGGCGATTCGGGATCCGGGAGGGTGACGATTTTGAACCGGGCGGCAACCTGGACGTAGATGTCGGTGAAAGCACCAATCCGGCCGGGACCGGCCGGCGACGCCGTCAAGGAGCGGCGGGACATGCGGGAGCCGATGGAAATACTGTTCATGCGCCACCGGGACGACCTGTACACGCTGTGCCGCCGGCTCGCTGCCAACCGGGCGGATGCCGACGATCTGTTTCAGGACACCTGGGTGCAGGCCTGGCGGAACTTCCAGCGGTACGATCCCGGCCAACGGTTTCTTCCCTGGCTGGTGACGGTCTGCGTGAACCTGCACCGGGATCGGGGCCGCCGGCGCCGGCGGTGGCTGCGACGATGGGTGGAGTTCTTCTCCCGGGAGCAGATGGAGCTCGAGCTCGAGCGGGTCAAATCGGGGACGCCCGATGCGTATGAATCCCAGGCGCGGCGCGAGGAGAAGGCCATGCTCACAAAATGTCTCGACGGATTGGAGGCGCAGTTCAGAATCCCGCTGGTGCTGCACTACTACTTTGACTGGAGCCTTGAGGCGATCGCAGAGGTTCTGGATGTGCCGCCGGGCACGGTGAAGAGCCGCATGTGGACAGGCCGGCGCCGGCTGGCCGATGCCATGCAGGAGGCAGGTCATGAATGAGGATCGGGTGGACGAGTTGCTTCGGGAGATCGGCCGGGAACGGATGACCCCGCCCGCTGAGCTGGTCCGGCGGATCGAACAGCGCGCCAACGCCGACCGGCTGCTGGCGGTGGTCATCGCGACCGGCCTGGTTCTGTCGGCCCTGTGGGTGGTGCCGCTGGCGTTGATCTGGTGGTTGCCGGGCTTGAGCTGGACGATGAAAGTGGCGGGCTACGTCGGTACGTCACTGCTGAGCAGCGTGGCGATGCTCCTGCTGCTCGTCGGCCGGGAACCGGTGGGGCACCTGTTGATCGCCGCGGATGAACGGTTGAAATTTTAATGGAGGTACGACAATGGCTCATCAATCTGTGTTCAAATACGTGTTCTGGGCAATCACCGGGCTAGTCGCGCTGCTGGTGAGCGCGGCCGTGTTCGTGGTGATCCTGCCCAACGTGCTGGCCGAAACGACGGACCGGACCTTCCTGTTGTTTCTGCCCCTGCTGATCGTGCCGTTCGGCATCCTGACGCTGATCGCCGTCCTGGTCTATCGGGATGCCGCCAAACGGGGGCTGGATCCATGGCTATGGGCCACCGTGGCGACCTGGGTGCCGAACCTGGTGGGCGTGATCATCTACCTGGTGGTCCGCTTCATGCACAAGAAGGTCTGCTTGGGGTGCGGCCAGGGGCTGCAGGCCGATTACAAGATCTGTCCCTACTGCGGCCACGATCAGTCCATGACCTGTCCCAAGTGCGGGAAGCCGGTCGATCCCAACTGGTTGCTGTGCCCCTTCTGCGGCCAACCGCTGAAATCCGGTGCCTGAGTCCTGCCGCCCCGTCGGCCTGAGTCGCGCGGCGCGCCGGAACAGCGGACGGCCACCCGCCTCCGGCGCGCCCGGTTCTCCGGCTTGCGCTAACCTTTCCACCGGCGTATGATCAGCCCACCGATCCGAAGTACCGACTGCCGGTCGATGGCCGGCCCCTCCGCGTTCCGCCCATCGGCCGCCGCGCCGGACGGGGTCGGACCATCGATTGAACCACTGGTTGGAGGAAGCCATGAAGCTGCAAGTCGTCCGTTTCGGGTGTGCCGTGTCCGCGGTCTGGGGCCTGACGCTCCTGTGCGTCGGCGTGGCCAACCTGCTGGTGCCGGGTTACGGCGAGGCGTTTCTCCGGCTGTTCGACTCGATCTATCCGGGATACCACTACGGCCAGTGGGGCTTCTGGGGGGTGCTGGTGGCCGTGGGCTACGGCGTCCTGGACGGCTGGATCGCCGGCGTGCTGCTGGCCTGGCTGTACAACAAGATCACCCGCCAGTGATCCGGCGGCGCCGCATCGCCGTCAGCGTCGCGCCTGCTGGAGGTAGAGCCCGGCCAGGATCAGGATGGTGCTTCCCGCCATGATCCCCGTGACCGGTTCGCTGAACCAGATCCACGCCAGGGCCGCGACGCCCACCGGCACCAGGCTGTAGACGACGCCGGCAGTCCGCGTGGGTCCCGTCAGGGAGATGGCCCGGTTATACAGCAGATAACCCAGACCCGAGGTGCCGATCCCCAAGTACAGGATCGCCGCCCAGCCGGCGGGCGACAAGGCCAGCACCTGTCCCGCCACGTCGTCCGCCGCGATGGCGGCCAGCGCCAGAAACAGCAGGCCGTAACCGGTGCTGGCGAAGGTGATGGTCCAGCCGTCGAGGCGGGCCGACAGGCGCCGCACCAGCAGGGCGTAAGCGGCCCAGGCGACCACCGCCAGCAGCATGAAGAGGTCACCCCGGTTGGGCGGCTGTGCCTGCAATCGGGCCGGGTCGCCGCGACTGAGCAGCAGCAGCACGCCGGCGACGGCAATGGCGACACCCGCGTATTGGCGCGCCGCCAGCCGCTCCCGGATGCACACCGCCGCCAGGATGGCCGTGACGATGGGGCTCAGCGCGTTGATGATAGCGGTGTGGACCACGGCGGTGTACCGGAGCGCGGCGAAGAAGAGGAACTGGTAAAGGCTCACGCCCGCCAGGCCGGCCAGGAGGAGCATGCCGTGGTCGCCCGCGGACAGGCCCCCCGCCCGGCGACGCGGCCACGCGGCCAGCGCGGCGAGAAAGGCGAAGCCAGCGACATAGCGGAGCAGCGCCGCGGTCAGCGGCATCAGTTCGGCGGTGGTGATCCGCCCGGCGACGTAGCTGCCGGAAAAGAGCAGCGCCGCCCCGACCGGCCAGATCCAGTGCCGCTGCCTGTGGCTCATGGTTTGCGCATCGCGCGTGTCCGCAGCCGCCACCGCGGGCAAACGGTGAATCCAATCGGTTGATGAGTGATCGGCAGACACGTTGGCGGTCGGGATTAGTTCGGGATATGACAATCCGTCGGCAAACACTCGAATCCGGGTTTGGCGAAAAGGAATCCCTGAAACAGTTCGATCCCTTCGGACCGGAACCAGGAGTATTCGTCCGACGTCTCGACACCCTCGGCGACGACATCGATCCCGAGATCTTGGCATGTGTGGAGGATGCCGCGGACGATCGCCTGGCGCGGACCCTTGCTTTCGATGCCGCGGGCGATCTGCATGTCGAGCTTGACGAGATCGGGCTGGAACTCGGCCAGCAGGTTCAAGCCGGCGTAGCCCGCGCCGAAATCGTCGATGGCAAAGGTCAGGCCGGCGGTCCGGTAGGCGTTGATCGCCGACGCGAAGTCCTCGGTGCTGCCGATGATGTCGCTTTCGAGGATTTCCAAAACGAGTCGGCTGGACGGGACGTCGCAGCGGCGGGCAGCCTCAATCAGCGAAGAGATAGCGGTCGGTGACAGGCGGACATCCGACGGCATGAAATTGATGTTGAGCCGGGTGGTCAATCCCAAACGCGCCGCCAGCTCGACAGCGGCGGTGCGGCTCCGCTCGTTGAAACGGACGCGCTGGGCCGGATGTATCCCCTGCAAGATCGTTGCGGCCGGTTCGCCGTCCGGACCGCGGAGCAGCGCCTCGTAGGAGTAGATGGACCGACTTGGCGCATGGATGATCGGCTGGAACGCGAACGTGAACCAATTCGGCGGCTTCGAATCCGGGCGGGCCGTGGTCAACCCAGGGACGCTCCGGTCGCTGAGCGCCGCGCGCCAGCGTCCCTGCCGAAAGGCCGCCAGCAGCTTCTTAGCCCGGCCCTCACCGATTTCGGTGAAGGATTCCCCCCGGGCGAAAAAGTCGTTGGCGCCCACGACGCCGTCGAGCTCCGCCGGCGTGATGTCGGCGACCCCCATGGTCCACTCGGCGAAGTTCCGGGCGGCCAGCGGCTCACGGATGATGACGGTCAGCTGGCGATGGCGCGTGTCGCGGCGGATGGCTTCGAACAGTCCGTCTACGGAATCCGGTGGGCCTTCTAAAACCTGAAAAAAACTGCCCGCGATGTACAGCAGCATGCCGGTGATCCCGAGACGGGCGTTGTTGGCGCGGGCCCGGCTCAGCAGCGTCGCCAGCTCCTCCCGGCTGAGGGGGCGCGCCGCCGCGCTGCAGTAGATCAGATGGATCAGATCGGTCATTTCAGCCTGCGTTTCACCTGGGCGCTGGATCGATTATAGCCTGTCGATCGTCTGTTCGCTAGGCACTCGCGTCATGAGCCTGTCAACGTTTGTCATCTCATGGGTGCGTTGTCAGACACCGTCCCGATCGGTACCAATTCAGATGACCGGACGGGCGTCGGCGCCTCCGGGGCGACGGCCGGTTCGGGCAGCGGCCGCTGCCCCGGCTGCCGGTAGGCGCGGATGGCCGCCTCGGCCAGAACCCGGGTGGCGTTGACCACCGGCACATGGGCCCGCGCCGGATTGAACGCGAGCGGGATCTCGGTGCAACCCAGCACGATCACCTGGGCGCCTTTGGCCTCGACGTGGTCGCCGGCCCTGGCCAGCAGGTCTTCGGCATCCTGGCGTCCCGTGCCGGCCTTGATGTGGCCGTAGACCGCCTGCATGACGCAGTCTCGCTCCACGGCCTCGTCGGGCGTCACCACCCGGATTCCCCGCGCGGCGAACTCTTTTGCGTACAAGCCGGTTTGCAGCGTGCCGGTGGTGGCCAGCAGCCCCACGGTCTTGCACTCCGGATGGCGACGGACCACCTCGTCGGCCGCCTCGCGGATCATGTGCAGGATGGGGATGGCGACGGCGGCCTGCATCTGGTCGTGAAAGTAATGGGCCGTGTTGCAGGGGATGACGATGAACGCCGCGCCAGCCTTCTCCAGGCGCGTCACACCCTCCACCAGCCACGGGATGATGGCCGGGTCGTTCGCCATGATGGCCGTCGTCCGGTCGGGCACCTGGGGCAGGCTGTAGATCAGGGTGGGGATGTGGTCCTGGTCCCGTGTGGCGGGTGTGAGCCGGATGATCTCCGCATACAGGTTGGCGGTGGCCTCGGGACCCATGCCGCCGAAGATACCCAGGATCCGGTCGGGACGGACCGGCGGCGGCGGTTCCTCCACCGCCGGGGCGGCGGCAATGATCGGGGCGGCCAGAAGAGCCAGGACCAGACCCTGGAGCAACCAGCATCTGTTCATGACGGATCCTCCTTCGCGGAAGGGCTTGCGGTTTGCCGGGCGGTTAGAACGGCCCCCAGCGCAGCAGCACCGGCGGCACCAGCAGCGCCAGGCTCAGCGCCATCAGGATGAGCATCAGCGGCAGGAACCAGCGGGCCCACTTTTCCCACGGCACCCGCGCCACCCCCAGCACGCCCATGGTCACCGCCGAGGTGGGCAGGATGGGATTGACGAATTCGCAGAGCTGGAAAGCGAAGACCACGGTCTGGCGCGTCAGGCCCAGCAGGTCGGCCAGCGGCGCCATGATGGGCATGGTCAGCGCCGCTTGGGCGGTGCCGGAGTGGATGAAGAAGTTGATCGCCGACTGCACCAGGAACATCATCTGGGCGGCCACCACCAGCGGCAGGGCGGAAATGAGGCCGACGCCGGCGTTCAGCATGGTGTCCAGCACCTGGCCGTCCTTGGCGATGATGAGGAGCGCCCGGCCGCAGGCGATGATGAAGGCGACATTGACCATGTCCTTGGCGCCGGTCACGAATCCCCGGGCGATCCGGCTCGGCCTCAGTCCGGCCACGGCGCCGAGCATCAGGCCCATGGCCAGGAACAGCGCGGCGATCTCCTCGATGTACCACTGCTTTTCGAGGATGCCCCACACGAGCAGCACCATGGTCAGGGCGAACAGAAAAATGACCAGGATGTGGCGGACGGTCCAGGTGTCGTCGACCGTTTCGCCGCTGCCCGCGGATTCGCGCGACCGGTCGATGGCGTAGACGGGGCTGAGCTGCGGATTTCTCTTCACCTTGGCGGCGTACACCATCACGTAGGCGATGACCACGGCGGTGCCGATCACCCAGCAGATGAGGCGATACTCCAGGCCGGAGTAAAGGGGCAGTTCGGTGAGTCCTTGGGCGATCCCCACGGTGAACGGGTTGAAAAAGGCGGCGGCGAAGCCTGCCGCGGCGCCGAGAAACGGGATGGAGATCCCGACGATGGAATCGTAGCCAAGCGCCAGCGACAGCGGGATGAAAATGAGTACGAATGGGATGGTCTCTTCGGACATGCCGAACACGGAGCCGGCCAGCGAGAAGAACACCATCAGCAGCGGGATGAGCAGTTTCTCGAGGTGCGGCCGGGCGGCGATGGCCCGGGTGACGCGGCGGATGGCGAAGGTGATGGTGCCGGTCTCCTGCACGACGTTGAAGGCGCCGCCGATGACGAACAGGAAGGCGATGATAAGCGCCCCGTCGACGAAGCCGCGCACGGGCGCGATGAGCAGCATCTCCGGCCCGAGATAAGCCTTGGGCAGGGACTTGAATGTGCCGGGGACGGTGACCTGCCGCCCGGCCTTTTCGATGCGCTGAAACTCGCCGGAGGGGAGCAGCCAGGACAGCGCCAGGACCAGCACCACCAGGGCCATGACAATGACCAGGGTGTGGGGCAGGCGGAGGGCGGGGGGAGTTGGCGGGGTCGCGGGATCACGCATGGGTGCACGCTGGCCGTCGGTATTCTCGATCCGGGCGCTGGTCGCGGGCCGTTCCATCGCCGACGTCGAGGAAATAGAGGAGGGTCAGCAGAAACGGCATGCCGAAGGCCCCCAGACCGTACACGTAGGAAGTGATCTCCGCCTGCAGGGCCGCGTTGTGGATGGTGCAGCGGGACAGCTGCGTGACGGTTTCCGTGACCGCCGCATCGAGCGCGGCGGCCGGATCGGCGGGACGAGGCCCGCCCTCGCCGGCCAGGGCGCAGACGTCCGGCAGGCCGTGGAGCAGGACGCTGAACGTCGCCAGGTGCACCGCAAGCGTCTGCAGGTGTCCCATCAGTTCGGTCTCGTTCAGGGGCGCGGCGCCGAACAGCGCGTGCCGGCTGTAGCGGCGCCAGTACCCGGCCACGCGTCCGGGGCAGACCGATTCCACGGCGACGCGGCGCCGGCGGTAGCCCGCCAGCGTGGCGGCGGTGGGCCACCGGGACGGGACGGCCCCGTCGCGGTTCCAGTGGACGTTCTCCCGCCCGTCGATGCCGGGGATGGGCCGCGGCTCCGTGCCGGGATAGCTGTCAAGCGCGGCGCGGATGAACGGCCCGTACGGCGTGTCGGTGCGCCGCGCCGACCAGGCCAGGAGCGTCCAGGCGGTGTGCAGCGCCGAATGTCCCACCAGGGCCGAATCGGCAAACGACCTCCGCATCCGGTCCAGCCAGGCGGGATCGGCCAGACGGTCGGCCTCGGCGGCCAATCGGTCGGCGGTCGGGCCGGCATCCGCTTCCGCAACGGTCACAGCCAGACGCTGCGCGAAGGTCCCCGCCAGGAACAGGGCGAAATCGACGGCGTGCCGGCCGGGCTCCAGCAGCTCCCAGAGGATCTCCAGGATCCGGGCGGCATACCGGTCGGCGGGATCCGGCTCGTCGGTGCTCCGCCACCGCGAGGCCGGGTCGGCCAGGGCGCCGGGACCGGACGCCGGCGTCAGGCGGAGGAGAGTCGGTTCCGGCACCGCCACCAGGGCCAGCCGCGTCGATTCGGGGCAGGCCAGGGTGTCGCGCATCAGCAGGCCGCGGGCGGTGGGATGGTAGCGGCGGGGAAATTTCCGGCAGACGAGGGGGAGCAGGTCCTCGCCGTACTGGACCTGCAGGCGGCAGAGATGGTCAGATCGCAGGTACGGGCACTCCCGGCTCCCCGGTGCGGCGACGAGGCGGTGGATCGGAGGTATGGCCTCGGGATCTGCGGGAAAGCGCGTGTCCAGGATCCGCTGGTCGGCCGGATGGGCGGCCATGGCGGCGCGGAGGCGCACGAAGTGCTCGTGGTCGATCTCGATGATCCAGTCGGTGATGCAGCAGATGTGCGGACAGGCGGTGCCGAGGCAGGCGAAGCCCGCTAGATAATCCAGGAGAACGAGGTGGCGGTCCACGGGCGCCTCAGAGCCGGGTCATGTAGTGCGCGATGCCGCGGCGGATGTACTCCTCGTCAAACGGACCGGCGGGCGAGGGCGTTTCCACAATGCGCCGGGGGATGAGCAGGGCGGCCGCGTCGAAGCCCTCGCGGCGCTTGAAGTCGAATTTGCGTCGCAGCGTCTCAGCGCCCATGGCGGAGAGCGCCTCGGCCGTGGTCGTCACGCCGGCGGCGGCCAGTGCCCGGATCACAGTCGCGGAATCGTAGACGCCCCGGGCGAAGAGGCAGACGACCAGGCTGGTCAGCACCTGGCGCCAGCGTTCCTCCTCGAGCAGCGCCTCGGCGGCCTGCTCCGGGGTGAGATGCTCGCCCTTGGCGGCGGCCTTCTGGTCGACGCTGTAGCCGGCATTGTCCAGGTGGCTGTGGCGGGCGCCCACGAGGTAGCCGAGGTGGCCGATGGGGCCGGTGTGGTAGCCGGGCATCTCGTTGCCGCCGAAGGTGAGGGCGAAATCGGCCCCGCCGTAGACCGCGGCCGCGTGGGCGGTGCCGCAGGCCAGCGCCCGGTAGAAGTCGGTGGGCTGGCGGACGATCCGACCCATGGCGGCGATGTACGTATCGGTGTCGCCGAAGGCCAGGGCCAGACCGTCGGTGTCGGCAGTGGAGATCAGCCCGCGGGCCAGCGCCTCCGTGGCCCAGGCCAGGGCCACGCCCGCGCTCATGACATCGAAGCCGTGGATTTCCGCCTCGTCGAGCAGCCGCAGCAGTCCGGCCGGATCGGTGACGCCCAGCATGCTGCCCATGGCGTAGACCGGCTCGTGATCGTAGCCGATCATCAGAGTCTTGTAGAAATAGGGATCGTTGGGATAGGGCAGGCGGAGTGTCGCCAGGTGGATGCATGCCACAGGACAATGGGTGCAGGCCACCCGTCGGCCGAGGTATCCACTGGCTAAAGCCTCGGCGGAAATCGCTTCGGCGCCCTCGAACTGTCCCGACTGCAGGTTCCGCGTGGGCAGGGCGCCGGCCGCGTGGAGAGGCAGCACGTTCATGGCCGTGCCCAGGTCGTGGTACTTTTTCATGAGCGGCGAATCCACCGCCGCGTGGTAGATGGCGTCGTAGGCGTCACGGTAGGCCTTGCGATCGGGGACGTCAAACGTCCGGCGACCGCCTACCACCAACGCCTTGAGCTTTTTGGCGCCGAATACGGCGCCTAGGCCCAGGCGGCCGAAATGGCGATAAGTCTCGGTGATGACACAGGCGTACCGCACCCCTCGCTCGCCGGCGCGGCCGATGCGCATGATGGAGCGGGCACCGGCGCCGGCCTCGCGGGCGCGGATCACCGTGCCCACGGTGGCGGCGCTGCGCATCCCCCACAGCGCTGAAGCGTCGCGGAAACGGGCGCCGCGCCCGTCCACCGACAGGTAGACCGGCGAGGCGCTGGCGCCGCGGATCACCAGCGCGCCGAAGCCGGCGGAGCGGATGGCCACGGCGCTGCGGCCGCCGGCGTGGCTCTCGCCCAGGTTGCCGGTGAGCGGCGACTTGAACATGGCCACGGTCTTGGATGCCAGCGGGAAGAGCCCCACCAGCGGCCCCACCGCCATAACGATGGGGTTGTCGGGTCCCATCGGATCGGCGCAGGCCGGGCATTCCTCCTCCAGGAGGCGGATAGCCGCCCCGGTTCCGCCGAGGCCGTCGCGGAAGACGTCGGGTCGCTCCCGGACCTCGGAGCGCCGGCGGGCCAGGTCGATGTAGAGCACGCGGTGGAGGGTGGAATCAACGTTCAACGGGCACCTCCGGTTCCACGTCCTCGAGCGCAATGACGCCGTAGGGGCAGTAGCCGGCGCAGTAGCCGCAGTAGACGCAGACCAGCGGCTTGTCGGCGGTGTCGTCCCAGAAGATGGCGCCGAAGGGGCAGGCGCGGGCGCAGTTGCCGCAGCCGATGCACAGCTCGCTGTTGAGCCGGACCCCGCCGCCGGGCCGCGCCGGCAGCGCGTCCACCGGGCAGACCTTGCTGCAGGGCGGGTCGGCGCAGGCGCGGCACACCACCACCAGAAAGCCGCGCCGGATGCCGCCGGCGGAACGGACACCGATGCAGGCGCCGCCGAGGCCGCCGTGGCCCGTGCGCCGCACGCAGGCGAACATGCACGACTGGCAGCCGACGCACCGCTCGGTGTCGATGACCGAAAGGCGTTTGACCATGTGGCACCACCGTGTGGATTCAGGCCTGTGGCGATTATAACCTGCGGTGGCGGGGAGTCAACCGCGCCCGGAGGCTGGAGTCAAAAAAGTCGGTGAGGACGGCCGAACGGGGCAGCCGCTGTGCGGGGGATGTGTGTCCCGCTTGCGCCGGAGCCGAGGATGTCGGACAATGGCGCCATCACCGGATCAGGAGAGAGCATGAGCCAGCCGTTTATCTACACTGTCGTTGCGTCGCCGCTGCACGACGCCGCCGCCCTGCACCAGGCCGTGTCGGCCTACACGCGCGCCCTCGACGCCATGAGCGGCCAGTCGATCCTGCCCGAGTCCGTGACTGACGAGGCGCCGGCGCTGATCCTGGTGGGCACCGGAGGCACCGAGCATGCGGTAATGGAACTCGCGGCGCGCACCGGCGCCGGGGATCGGGCCCGGCCGGTGCTGCTCCTGGCGCACCCCGGGCACAACTCTCTGCCGGCGGCGCTCGAGGCGCTGGCCCGCCTGCAGTCGGACGGCCTTCGGGGGCGGATCCTGTTTCTGGACGGGGCCGGCGACGCCATCGGTTGGGAATATGTGGCGGAGGCGCTGGCGGGCGTGCGGGCGGCCCGGGCGCTGGCGGCGTGCCGCATCGGCCTGCTGGGCGCGCCGTCGGACTGGCTGGTCGCCAGTTCCCCCGATCCGGCGGCGATGCGCCGCCGCTGGGGGCCGACGGTGGTGAAGCTGCCCGTAGACTGGCTCTATGACCGCTTGGCCGCCCTGCCGCCGGACGCAGGCGCCGAGCGGGCCGCCAGGACAGTCGCCGGCGCCGCCGGCGCCGGCGAGCCGGACGAGGCGGCGGTGGGGGCGTCCGCCCGGGTCTGGGCCGCGCTGGCCGCGCTGGTGGAGGAGGAGCGGCTGGACGCGCTCACGATGCGCTGCTTCGACCTGATCCGTGAGCGGACGGTCACCGGTTGCCTGGCCCTGGCCTGGCTGGCCGACGACGGGATCGTGGCGGGGTGCGAGGGAGACCTGTACAGCACGCTGGGCCTGCTCCTGGCCGACCGCCTGCTGGGGCGCCGCGCCTGGATGGCCAACCCGTACCGGATCGTTCCGGCCGCCGGGAAACTGGGTCTGGCCCACTGCACCGTGCCCTTTCGGCTGGTGGATGGCTACCGGTTGCGCACCCACTTCGAGTCGGGCGTGGGCGTCGGGATCCAGGGGACCTTCCGGCCCGGCCCGGTGACGCTGCTCCGCGTGGGCGGGCGGGATCTGGAGGCGCTGTGGCTGGCCGAGGGCGAAATCACCGCCGCCGGAACGGCCGACGGGCTCTGCCGGACCCAGGTGGCGTTGCGGATCGATCCGCCGGACGCGGCGGAGCTGCTGGCCGCGCCGCTCGGCAACCACCTGGTGCTGGTGCCGGGCCGCCACCGGTCGCGCCTGCGCGCGTGGTGGGAGCTGCACATCCGCTGACCGCGCGTCGAAAGTGCCTCGCGGCCTCCGGCTGCTAGTTCCATCTGTAAAAGGTTGAGAATTCCATCGGCGAGAGATGGGGGATCCCGGCGGCGCGATAGGCGGATTCTGGATAATGCGCAGCGGGTGCAGCGGCAGATCGGTTGAGCCTGCCCTAGCCGAACTCGGGCACGGCAGCAACGCAAGGTGCAACAGGCCGCGAGGCCCGGGGAAGTTGTGGATATGAAATGGACGCAAGCTGCGCGGCAGCTGCGGAACAGGGTCAGAGTCCATGACAGGGGTAGAAAGTTGATGTCCCGATGTGCCTTTCTGACATGGGCGAAAATATGGCTGTCCCCATGTACCGTTCGGCACAGCCCGTGATTGGGGCCGAGTATCTCGTTCCTAATCGTATGTCCCGACACACGTAGGATGCCAATTTCCCACTGGCACGGTTTACATACCTTGTTGTTTCAAACTGGGCGGCTTTCCGCCTGCTCCGGATGCCGGACGGTTGAAACATCGGACCGGGAAGCGTAAAATAATGATAACAATTAACAAACAATTGCGACAAACGGAGGTGCTGTATGCGCAGCTTCCAGGCGTTTATTCTGCTGGGTCTGCTTGGCGCGTTGACGCTGGCGGCGCCGGCGCAAGTCTATCGGTATTTCGGTCCGCACATCACTGCGGTGGAGCCGTGGGTCAACTGGATCGAAATTTACAACATCACGTATTCCGAGGACGGATTCTACCTGGTGGTTTGGGATGCCGCCGGCCGTCCGTTCCTTTACCTGTGGGCGACGGTGCCGCCCTGCGATTCCATGACGCTCGTCCTGCCGGCCGATCCGGCGTACGTGCCGGGCCCGGAGGAGGTGGCGCTCCCCGCCGTGGAGGGCACGTTCGCGCTGTATACGGCCAGCGCCCAGCTGCGGCCGAAACTGTCCTACCGCTACGGCGACACGCCGTCGCTGAGTGAATTCTTCCTGCAGGATTCGCTGTCGACGCAGTATCTTGTGCCCAACACCGTCCAGGCCCACTTCGACTGGACCGGCCTCACCCTCATGAATCCGGGGAACGAGACCCTGAACGTCTCGATTTACGCCTTCAAGGACGGGGAGATGGCGGGCTGGACCACCCAGAACGTGCCGCCCCACACGAAGTTCGTCCGGCTGTCCGAGTTCATCTGGACCGGCGTGGGTTACGCGGACTTCGACCTGGTGACGTTTCAGTCGCTCGACGCGGCGTTCCCGCCGCCGCTGGCCATCACCGGAAACACGGAACAGGACCGCCACGTGTTTTTCAACGGCCCGCCGACGCAATTGTATGAGCCGGCAACGCCGGGGATGGACTTCATCTACGCCCCCATCGTGGGCCCGCTGCACTATGCGCCGCCGGGGGTGTTCACCCAGGGCTCGCCCGATGCTGAACCCTGCCGGGAGGCGGCGGAGCGATCCTTCACGCACGTGCTGGTGCGGGACCTGGCGGTGATGCGCACCGAGGTGACTCGGCAGATGTGGGCGGACCTGCGGGCCGTCCAGCCGGATCTGCCCGCCGACCCGTCTTCGCACACCGGCAGCGCCAGCCTGCCGGTGCAGGGCGTGTCGTGGCAGCAGGCCCTGCTGTTCGCCAACCTGCTGTCGGTGCAATCGGGCCTTGCGCCGTGCTACTACGTGGACGGCTGGCTCACCCAGCCGCTGGACGCAACCAACTACACGGACGGCGCGTACTTCTGCGACTTTTTCGCCGGCGGCTACCGGCTCCCCACCGAGGGGGAGTGGGAGTACTTCTGCCGGGCGGGGAGTGTTCATCCGTTTGGTGTGAAAGACTCCAGCTACAGCGCGGCCAACTGTTTCACCTGCACTCCGAGCGGGCTGGCGGACATGATGGCGGCGGTGGTGTTCTGCGCCAACTCCGGTGGCCAGCCGGCTGTGGTGGGCAGCAAGAATCCCAATTTCTGGGGCTTGTACGACGTGCACGGCAACGTGGCGGAGTGGTGTTGGGACTTGCTGGATGACATGGACCCGGCGTACCCCACCGGCCAGGTGTTCGACCACTGGGGCGCCATGACCGGCAACTTCCGGGTGGCGCGCGGCGGATCGTTCCGCGACAACGCGGCGGCGTGCCGCAGCGCCTTCCGGCAATCGTTTCAGGATCACAAGGCCTACGACGACCTGGGATTCCGGCTGGTGCGGACGGTCCGCTAGCGGCGGGGATGCGTTCGGACCGGTCGTCCGTCCGCGAACAGGAATCGGGCATGGCGCACATGCCGCCTCCTCCTCTATAATACCCTCGCCCCAGTCCGGCGGATGATTTCCGGGACAAGGGGTGGGAGAACCAGATGTCCGAGGCGATGCGGGACGGAATCCGGAGTCGGCGCAGCATCCGGCAGTTCATCCCGGAGCCGGTGGCGCCGGAGTTGCTGCGGGAGCTGGTGGACACGGCCCGCTGGGCCCCGTCCCACTGCAACACCCAGGCGATCCGGTTCATCGTCGTGGACGATCCCGCCTTGCGCCGCCGGTTGGTGGCGCACGGCGGCGCGCGGGTGATCGAGCGCGCCCCGCAGGGGATCCTCGTGCTCGCGGCGGACGACTCGGACAACCGGGCCTATCGGCCGCATTTCCAGAGCGCCGCGGCGGCTGTCCAGAACCTGTGCCTGTACGCCCACGCGCGCGGGCTGGCCACCTGCTGGATCATCCACCTGCCGCGGCCGCGGGTCATCCGGCGACTGTTCGGCATCCCCCGCGGTTGGGTCCCGACCGCCTACGTCGCCGTGGGCCGCCCGTCCGTCGAGCCGCGGCCCGTGGAGCGCAAATTCGGCCTCGATGAGGTGCTGGCGTTCAACCGCTACCCGTGGGGCACGGACGGCGGGCGAAAGCCGTATCTCCGGATCATGGCGCGGAAGCTGTACTACCTTCTGCCGGTCGGGCTCAAGCGGCGGCTCGAGGAGTGGGTCAACCGCCGGTTCGTGCGCCAGTTCGACAATTGAGACCGTCCCTGCCGGAGGGGCGGAATACCGCCGGAGGTATTCGCCGTGGTGATGCGGATCATCAAGTTGTTCTACCGTCCCTACCTGCTCCGGGTCAAGCCGTGGGTGATCCGGCGGATGGGGATCATGCTCGGCGCCAACTGCCGCGTCTAGACCCCGCTGGCGAACCTCGACAACATCGCCCCGCGGCTGATCCGGATCGGGGATAACTGCTGCCTGTCGCGGGGGGCCGTCATCCTGACCCACGATTTTTCGCGTTTCGGCTTCGACCGGCCCGAAACGAAGCCGGTCACCCTGGGGAACAACGTCTTCGTGGGCAAGAACGCCATCATTCTCCCCGGTGTCTCCATCGGCGACAACTGCGTGGTCGGAGCGGGGGCGGTGGTCACCCGCGATGTCGCGGCGAACACGGTCTGCGCGGGCAACCCGGCGGCGCCCATCTGCACGTATGACGAGTACCTCCGCAAAGCGGCTCATTCCTGAGCACCTATGCGCCCGCTGCGGCGCCTGCGTGCCGGCCTGCCCCCACAGCGTGCTGGCCCTCGATGCGGAGCTGTTCCCGTACTACGCCCGGGAGTCGGCCTGCACCCAGTGCCGGCGCTGCCTGGCTGTGTGTCCGGGCGTGGCGGTGGATTTTCGCGCGCCGGCCGCGGACCGGACGGTCGTCCACCCGCTCCTCGGCGCGTACCGGGACGTCTATCAGGCCTGCAGCCGCGATGCGGCCATCCGGGAGCGGGCCAGTTCGGGCGGGGCCGTGACCGCCCTCCTGTCCCAGGGACTGCGCACGGGCGCTCTGGATGCGGTCCTGGCGGTGACCATGCGCCCCGGCGATCCCACGCGGGCCGCCTACGTCCTGCTCACCGATCCGGCCGAGGCGGAGCGCTCCGGACAGGCCAAGTACCAGATCGCCCACCTGGCGGAGGTGCTGCCGGAGATCCGCCGCCACGAGCGGGTGGCCGTGGTGGGACTGCCATGCCACATCCACGCCCTCCGCAAGTTCGAGGCGTTGGAGCCGGACCTGGGCCGCCGCATCGTGGTCCGGCTGGGCACCTTCTGCAACGGAGTATGCGAGCGCGAGGGCACGCTGTACCTGTTGCGCCGGCTGGGGGTGCGGCCGGAGAGCGTGCGCCGGCTGGAGTACCGGCGCGGTTCCTGGCCGGGTGTTCTGTGGGTGGAGCACGCCGGCGGGGCGCCGGTGGCGATCCGCCGGGACGTCTACGGGGCGCTGCTGTACCTGTACCTTGCGGAACGTTGCCTGTACTGCATCGACCTGACCGCAGAGCAGGCCGACCTGTCGTTTGGCGACGCGAAGTGGGCCAACGCCTGGGGGGAGGGGCGCTGGTCGCACCTGATCGTGCGGACGCAGCGGGGCGCGGAGTTTCTGGCTCAGTTAGGAAGCAGCCTGGAATTGCGAGCCGCCGCGCCGGCGGACATCGTCTGCGAGCAGGCGTACCAGTTCGATTTCAAGAAGCGCCGCGCCTTCCTGCGGCTGCGCCACCGCCGGCCGGCGCCGGAGTATGCGCTCACAGAGCCGCCGGTGACATCCGGCGGCCGGCTTCGCGAGACGCTCTTCATGGTTGCGTACCGATCTCGCCCGCTGGCCCGTTGGATCCTGGCGGCCGTGCCCCGGGCGATGCTCTGGGAAATGTCCCGCCGGCTCTTCGGGCGCATCCGCCGCCGGCGCACGCCCGGCTCATCCGATGTCAGCTCGCCGGCCGGTCCGGCGGCGCCAGTCGGCCGAGCCAGCCCCTGACCGTCCGGGCCACGTCCATCGCGGTCGGGGGATCGTAGTTCGACAGCACCACCAGGGTGTACCCCTTCCCGGCGTCCACTTCCACCATGGCGTTGATCCCCGGCGCTCCGCCGGCGATCCCGATGCCGGCAACGACCTCGCGGGATCGTTCCGGTGCGGCGAGACCACCCGACTTCAGGACCTCCATCAGTTTCAGCAGGTCAGCCGCCGTGGCGTAGCCGCCGCCCGCGGAGCTGCCCCGGCAGGGTCGGGTGTAGACGTTGTTGCGGCGGGCCTCGCCGAGGTGCTCGCCGCCTCCCCAGAGGCGGGTGTAGCCGCTGGCCACGTTCGGAGCGGGAATGTCCGTTTCGAGGTGGCCGCTGTCGCTCATCCCGGCGGGCCCGTAGATATGCTCTCGCACGTAGTCGAAGTAGCTCTGTCCGGACACTTTTTCGATGATGAGCCCCAGCACGACGTAGCCGCCGTTGGAATATTCGCGGCGGGCGCCCGGTTCGAAGCGGAGCGGCTCGGCGGCGAAGAGCGGCAGGTAGTCGGACAGGTTCCGGATTCGCTCCTTGGGGGTGGCGGCATAGCGCTCGCCGAAGAAATCGCCGATGCCGCCTGTCATGTCCAGGAGTTGCCGCACCGTGACCTTTGCCGCAGCAGCCGGGTTCGGATAATCGGGCAGGTAGGTGCCGATGGGCGCGTCGAGTTGGAGCTTGCCCTTTCCGGCGAGCTGCTCAGTGGCGATCTGGGTGATGAACTTGTTGATGGAGCCCACGTTGAAGCGGGTGTCCAACCGGTTTGGCACGTTGTACTCCCGGCTCGCCAAGCCATAGGCCTTCTGGAAAACTGGTGTGGCGCCCCGGGCCAGCAGGACGACGCCGGAGAACTCGTCCTTGCCGGCGCGATCGGCGAGAAGCTGTTCCAGCTTCCCCACGAGCTCAGCCTCGGTGATGGGCGTCTCCGGTTCGTCCGAGCTTGGCGGGCTGTCCTGGAGTCCGAACCGGACGCCCAGCAACCGGTGCGGCGGCGCCGGCTCGAAGGCAAAATCCATCTCGAGCCACTGGCCCTTGGCGGTGCGGGCAAGCAGGGCGAGGGCGCCCGCGCCGCCGTCGCGGATCCGGACCGGCTCGAGGGCGCCGGTGTCCCCCTTGATCCGCCGCAGCGTCGCCAGGCGGTCTTCCACCGGCATCTGGGACAGTGCCGCCGGGGCGAGGTTTTCGGTGAGGAACGCACGCAGTACTCCTTCGTCGGGATCATTGAAGGCGCGCACGTAGCCCGCCACCCGCCGCCCGGTCCCGGTGTCCGGATAGGCGAAGGGAGTAGCGGCCTGCTGCCCGTCCGACCAACTGCTGAGACTCATCGCCAGGCAAACCGATCCGATCATGATGATGGTTTTGATCATGAGAGCCTCCGTTGTCAGCTAATACGCAGAAGGACGCTGTCCGTTCCGCGACAGCGTCGCCTGCGGGCGGAGAGACGCGCAGGATAAACCGGCAGACGGCCCGCGGAGTTGCGGACGGTGGGCGAGAGGCGAACATTCAGGGCGATGAGCGCGGCTACGGACGTCGCTCCCCGGTGGAAACGTCCGTTTGGACAGGTTGTTCAGCCGCCTGCACCAGCCGGGCGCGGTGGGGGGCCAGGGTGTTTTCGCGGTAAGTGTGACGGCCCCAGCCCATGAACAGCACCGTGACCGAGAGCAGGGCGACGACGGTCCAGAACCGACGGCCCACCGCGGCATCCGTCTCCCGCAGCTCCCGGCCCAATTGGTGCATGGCCGCCAGGGCGAACAGGAGACCGGCGGTGAAGATGCCCGCCAATTCCCAGGTCACCCCGCGCCACGGCAGGGTGAAGAAGTTCAGGGGACCCAGCGCCAGCTGCGCCAGCGAGGCGACGAGCGCCAGCCGGTAGCCGAAACGGATGAGCTCCGGCCGGGTGAAGCCGGGCACGGGCGCAACGGCGGGGTCGGCAGCCCGTCGCAGCCAGCCAGCGAGGAACAGCCCGATGACTGCGAGCGTGGCGCACAGGAAGTGCAGGTAGCGGGGCAGCACGTTGGGCAGCAGCGCGGCGCTCCAGAAGCCGCCGACGCTGCCCCAGCGCTGCGGAAACAACATCAGGTTCACGTTGGTCAGGAAAACGAGGGGCACCAGCAGGAGCAGGGCCACGGCCAGCCCCAGCACGCCGAGCCGCAGCGCCGGCCGGCGGGACAACTGCTCCCACCGGTACTTGTGCAGGTAAAGGAGCAGGAACGCGGCGATGAGAATCGGCACGAGGCTGATCCACAGGCGGCCTGTGAGGATGGTGGCCGGGTAGAAAAAGATGGGATACAGGGTGTTGATGGCCAGCAACGGCGCCACCCCCAGTACCACCGCCAAACTCTTGTTCACGGTGACGGTGGCGGCCACGGCGCGCGCCAGTCCGAGGTAGCGCGCCTCGCGCCGGCCGCGCAGCTCCGCCCACAAGGTCAGGAGCGACCCGCCCAGGAGCAGATCCACGAACAGGATGTGCGCCAGGAAGGCCAGCACCAGGATGACGGCGAGCACACCGGCCGGTAGCGGCAGCGGCAGCGGCAGGTCACGCAGGACGGGCGCGGTTTGGGCAGTGAGGAGAAGGATCGACAGCGCGTCCATGGTCACACTCCCTTCCGCGGGGCGGCTGGCGCCGGCCGCTGGCGAGACGGGTTGACGGTCACGCCGGCATCCTGGGCACCCGGCGGTGGTTCGGGCCGACGGTCCACGGTTTGGATGTAGGCGACCAGGGCATCCAACTCGACGGCATTACCGGGGAACGGTGGCATGAAGTACCACGCCTTGTGCATGCGCAGGATGTAGTCCCGCATGTCCGCGGCACCCATTGTCCGGCCGGGCAAGGCGAGGCGGCGGAACTTGGCGGTTACCGAATTGATGCCGGTGACGGTGTGGCAGCGGCTGCAGGCGATCATGAACACGTCGCGCCCGGCGGCCAGGCGGTCGGTGCCGGGGGCGGCGAAGGCGGCGTGGGGGAGCACGCCGTCCCGCTGATAGAGGGGGTATTCCTCGATCCGGAGTCCGTTTGCGTACATGTAGTCTTTGATGACGTACGGTTTGCGGATGAATTCCCGCACCCGCTCGAAGCTGCCCACAAAAAACGCCAGGCAGAGGATGGGCAAGACGGCCGCCGCCCGCGGCAGCCAGCGCGGCAGGGCGAAGCCCCACAGCGCCACCGCAGCGGCCGCGACCAGCGTCCCGACGATGATCGCCACGAGCGAGTCGTACCACTGGCTGAAGGCCAGGGTGGACACGGCGGTGGGCATATTGCGCAGCATCTCGCCGGGGATCACCGCACGGTAGACGAACGCCCCCACGGCCGCGAGCGGCGTCCAGACCAGCAGCCAGAGCGCGGCGTAGCGGACCGCCGACCGCCGGACGGGGCTGTCCCGGCCGGTGAGCAGCGTCGCCAGCAACAGGCCCACCGCCCCGCCCATCATCATGGCCAGGGCGGTTCGGAAGTAGAGCTGGGGCACATAGATGGGGTTGGCAAAACCGCTGAGGAAGGTCCGGGTGACCGGCCACGCCCCGGGGTCCATCATGAAGCCGAGGATGGCCACGATGATGGCCATGGTGAGCCAGGAGAAGACGCAAAGCGCGAAACCGAAGTGGATGTGCCGGCGCTTGGCGTCATCGGACACGACGGATTTCCGCCATGTGTAGTAGTACAGCATGACGAAAACCACCTCGAGCACGAAGACGATCCACTCGGTGAACCAGGCGCCGAAGAACACCCGGATCAGGCTGCCGATGGCATCCGGGTTGACCAGGGCGGTGGAGAACCAGATCCCGACGCCGGTGAGCGCGCCCACGGTGGTAGTCAGGACGAAACAGACCGCCATCATCCGGCGGGCCAGGTCGTCCCAGGCCTGGGCCGCGATCGGGTCGGCCGGACGACGGCGGTAGCCCAGGTACTCGATGAAGGTGATGAACGGGATGAAGCCCACCGCCAGCGCGTGATTGATCAGGACATGGATCACCGCGATCACGGCGATGAGCATCCGGTTCCCCAGCCAATCCAGATGGAAGATCGGAAAATCCATGCCGGCCCCCGAAGTTGATGATGGGCCGATTGTAGACGATCTGATCCCAATCCTCAAGAAATCGTGAATGACCGATGGAATCGGCGCCATCGAACCGGCGGATCGGTGATAGGGTGAATCGAATGTCTGTTGGTTATCGCTGGGTGCTTATATTTTATTGGTCATCTGGAAAAGAGTTCGTTCTTGCTGTTGGTGCGATTTAGGACCTGGGATCTGGGAACTGGGTCCTGGGAACTGGGATCTGGGAACTGGGATCCGGGAACTGGGATCTGGGAACTGGGAACTGGGAACCAGGACCTAGAACCCAGGTCCCAGGTCCGATATCCGAATTCCGATGTCCGTCAATCTGGAACGAGCCTCTAGCCTCGAGTCTCGAGCCTCGATTACGAGCACGATTACGATGACGATTACGAATTACGAGAACGAACGATCAACCATCAACCATCAACCATCGACTGACGCCATGACTCGCGCCGCCGTTTCCGGCCGGGATGTGGTGGGCGTGCGGTCGTTGCCGGCGACGCACCGGACGATGAGGGCGAGTTCCTCCAAATCCACGGGGCGACCGCCCTGGCCGGCGGCCTTGACGGCCTGAAGCACATCCCGGGCCAAGTTGTCGTCCGCGGCCACGCCGATCCGTTCCAGTCCGTGGCGCACCGCGGCCAGCCCCGACATATGCCCGAGCGCCACCTCGGGCCGACGGCCCACCAGTTCCGGCGACAGACTGGCGTAGTGGCCGTTGTGGGTCAGGGCGGCCCGGACATGACCGCCGGCGCAGTGGGTGAAGGCAAAGCGGCCGGTCACGGGGAAGTGCGCCGGCACCGGCCGCCGGGCGGCACGGCTCACCAGCCGGTAAAGGGCCGGCAGCCGGGACAGATCCCAGCGGCCGTCGCCGCCGAAATCGCCGGCCAACACCGCCAGGAGTTGACCCAGGTCCACGATGCCGGCCCGCTCGCCCAGGCCCAGCACCGAGGCGTCGACGATTTCGGCGCCGGCGCGGACGCCGTCCAGCGCGTTGGCCAGGGCCAGGCCCCGGTCGTTGTGGCAATGAACGGCGATGAGCGGATTGGCGTCCCGCGCCGCCAGCCCGTCGCGGACGCGGCGGACCGTGTCGTGCATGTTGCGGGGCGTGCCCGGCACCAGGCAGCCGGTGGTGTCGGCGATGCTGACGATGTCGGCACCGGCGCGGACCGCCTCGGCGGCCGCGATGACGACGTGGCGCAGGGGGCTGCGCACCGCGTCCTCGGGGGTGAACCGGATGAGCAGGCCGGGCCTCTGCGCGCGAGCCCGCGCCACGGCGGCGGTGATGCGGTCGACGGCCTGGACCAGCGTGAGCCCCTGGTCCGCCAGCCGCGCCGGGGCGACGCAGAAATAGATGCCGAGAAAATCGACGCCGCAGGCCAGCGCCGCGTCGACGTCCCCGGCCAGAGCCCGGGCATGGGCGCCGATCCGGACCGGCAGACCGGCGCCGGCCAGCAGGGCCACCGATCGGCGGATCTCGGGGGTGACCACCGGGTGGCCGGCCTCGACGATGTCCACGCCCACGGCGGCCAGGGCCTCGGCCATCGCCAGGCGCACGTGCGCGGGGAAGGCGACGCCGGGCGACTGCTCCCCCTCCCGGAGGGTGGAATCCAGGACGCGAATCATCGCTGCCTCCCCGCCGGCACCGCCGCAGCGAGCCGGCTTTGAAACTTGTAAACGTTGAGCATGGGCAACCTCCCATCCTGAAGCTGGAGGCCAGTGTAGAACCGCAAAACGGTGAAATAAAAATTTTTGATTATATTTGACTAAAAAACTTTATAGTGTTAAATATTTAACATGATCCCGATTGCCGCCGCCGTGGAACGCATTGTCCGGGAATCGCCGCTCCTCGGCGAGGGGCTGGCGCAAGGCATCCTGAACCTGTCGGCGGTGGCCCGTGCCATCGGACCGCAGGTGGCGGCGGAAACCCTCAAGCCGGCGGGCGAGGGGGCCATCGTCATGGCGCTCAAGCGGCTGGCACCCCGCCTGGCCGGGCCGCCGGCGGACGCCAAGGGGATCCTGCGCCAGATTCGCGACATCACCGTGCGCTCCAACATCGCCGAGTTCACCTACCTCAACTCGCCGGGCATCGCCGGCTGCCTCCAGCACCTGCTCCGCGAGACGGCCCGCGCCGGCGACGCGTTCCTTGCGGTCACCCAGGGGGTGCACGAGGTGACGGTGCTCGCTGCCGGCGGCCTGGAGAAGCGGGTGGAGGCGGTCTTCGAGGGGGAACGGCGCGTGTCGCGCCTGCCGGGACTGGCCGCGGTGGGGATCCGCTATACGCCCAAGGTGGTGGGGATGCCTGGCGTCTACTACGCCATCCTCAAGCAGTTGCTGTGGGCGGGGATCAACGTCGTGGAGGTGGTGTCCACGTACACCGAACTGACGCTGATCCTGGAAAAACGGCACGTGGACCGGGCGTTCACGGTGTTGAAGCGTTTCCTCTGGCCGTAGGGGAAAATACGGCGGCCGGATACGTGCAGGGACCGCTGGAAAGTTTGAAGGTTTTGCAAAACCTTCGAACCTTCGAACCTTCGAACCTTCGAACCTTCAAACCTTCAAACCTTCAAACCTTCAAACCTTCAAACCTTCAAACCTTCAAACCTTCGAACATCCCTTGAAATGCTCGATCCTCACTTCCCCTCGTCCAGCCGTCGGCGTCCCTCGACGCTCATGCGGCGGGACGCCTCGCGTCGCAGCGTCCGGATCGCGCCCGCCTGCCGGAACCGGAGCACCGACCAGTCGTCGTCGATAGCCACCTGCCGGACCGCCTCGAAACCGAGGTCGCCGAGCGGCTGCCAGCCGGTGTCGCGGGAGATGTCCGAGGTGTAGGTTTTGGATGTCTTCTTCGGATATGCGAACCACAGCACCGCGTCGGGACCAACGGCCGCGGCCACGGGCGGAGCCAGCGCAGCCACCTCGGCGCAGGCGGTGACAAACACCAGCGCGAACGGGTACACCGCGCCGGACGCCAACCGGCGGTCCACCCGGACAGAGCCCAGATCGGCCAGCCGCGACCGAAAGCTGTCCGGCCCGTTCAGCACCAGCACCGGGGCGTGCCCCTTGTAATTGAGCTTGGCCCAGACGGGATCCATGCGGTGACCTCCCGGCGCGTTGAGACGGACAGCCGGTCCGCGGCCGCGCCTATCTGGATTCCGATGCCGTCGCGGCGCCCTCCCGGTTCAGGCGGCTGGAACGGAAGCTGTACAGGAAGTAGATCAGCAGACCGATGGCCATCCACCCCAGAAACCGCCACCAGGTGACCAGGGGCAGGCTGAGCATGAGATACGCGCAGAGCACGATGCCCAGCACTGGCAGCACCGGGAAGAGCGGCACGCGAAAGGGGCGGGGCAGGTCCTTGCGGGTATAGCGCAGCACCAGCACGCCGGCACAGACGATGATGAACGCAAACAGCGTGCCGATGGAGCACAGCTCCGAAGATACATCAATGGGCGTCAGCGCCGCAAACACCGCCACGATGCCGCCCGTGATCAGGGTGGTGACCCACGGCGTCTTGAAGCGCTGGTGGACGTTGGACAGGAACGGCGGCAGGAGCTGGTCCCGTGACATGGCGAACAGGATCCGCGGCTGGCCCATGAGCAGCACCAGCAGCACGCTGGTGATGCCGGCGATGGCGCCCACGCTCACCAGGGCGCTGGCCCACGGCAGGTCCAGGCGGTTCAGCACCAGCGCCACCGGGTCGGCCACGCCCAGGTCCTGGTAGGGCACGACTCCGGTCATGATGGCCGAAACAGCCATGTACAGGACTGTGGCGACGGCCAGGGAGCCCATGATGCCGATGGGCATGTCCCGCTGGGGGTTGATCGCCTCCTCGGCGGTGGTGCTCACCGCGTCGAAGCCTACGAAGGCCAGAAACACGATGGCGGCGGCGGTCATCACGCCGGTGAATCCGAACGGCATGAACGGGCTCCACTTGGCCGGGTCCACGTGCCAGACGGTGAGTAGAATGAAGAACAGGATGACGGCGATTTTCAGGATGACGATGAACAGGTTGACGCGGGAGCTCTCCTTGATGCCACGCACCAGGAGGAACGTGAGCAGCAGCACGATGGCCACCGCCGGCAGGTTGAACAGGCCGGGCGTCTTGTCCCACGGCGAGGCGGTGTACGCGGCCGGGAGATGGACACCGACTCCTGCGCTAAGCATGTTCACGAAGTAGGCGCTCCAGCCGGTGGAGACCAGGATCGCCGCCACCATGTACTCCAGAATCAGGTCCCAGCCGATGATCCAGGCGAAGATCTCGCCCAGGGTGGCGTAGCCGTAGGTGTAGGCGCTGCCGGCCACGGGAATCATGGCGGCCAGCTCGGCGTAACACAGCGCGCTGCAGGCACAGGCCGCCGCTGCGATGGCGAACGAGAGGATGATGCCCGGGCCGGCATTGTGGGCGGCCTGGACGCCCGGCAACACGAAGATGCCCACGCCGATGATACAGCCGATGCCGATGGCGACGAGGTCAACGGCGCGGAGTGATTTCTTGAGACTGCGGTGTTCGTCCTGGGTGTCCGCCAGCAGCGTCTGGACGGGCTTGGTTCGCAGCAGCTTGTGGCTCATGTCCGTTCTCCCGGTGACCGTGGTGTGTCCAGCCATTGTAGCCGGGCGGACGGAAAAACTGAAGTCGGAATTGCGGTGCCGCCCCCGTTAAACGCGCACGGGCGGCGTGGTGCGGACCAGGTGATTGACAGCGGCCACGAACACCGGGGTCAGCACCAGGTTCAGGGCCAGGCTGAGCACCGCCACAGCCACAACGGGGCCGCCGATGCCGTAGCTCAGGCTCAGGAGAATGATCCCGGCGCCCACCTCACCGCGGGGGCACATGCCGACGGCCACCGCCAGGCGTTCCCGCCAGTGCGCCTCCCGCCGGTAGCAGAAGGCCGGAAACAGCTTGCCGATGTTGATGAGCAGGGTGAGCACGACCACATGCACCACTAGGGTGCCCGGTGACAGCGGCGGCTGGGCGGCGGTCACGGTGACCGCGCCGCCGGCCGGCGCCAGCGCCGCCGAGCCGATGAACACGGGCATGCTCAAGCCGACCAGGACCATGAAGACCGCCGACACGATGGTGGACACGCGTTGCTCCACGGGCGACTCGGGCCCTTCCTGGTGGCCCTCGCGGGCGTCGTCACAATGGGGGTTGCACCCCGCCGGTCGCTGGATCACGCAGCCCAGGACGAACGCCGGCAACAGCACTTCGATGTGCACCGGGACGTTGTCGTCGATCAGTTTGGTGAACTGGTAGATGAATTCACTGGCGGCGGCGATGGCGAACGCATAGCCAAGAACCCACGGCCAGCTCACCGGCAGCCGCAACCGGTGCAGCCACCGCCAGCCCACCGCCAGGAGGACGGCCATCACCACCACGATGAAACCAAGCTGCCAGGCCAGGCCGATCATGAGCATCTTGAGGGGGATCATGAGCAAAACCGTGTCCAGATCGTCAAAGATGGCCAGGATGCGGGTTTTGCGGAAGGTCCAGGTGGCCGACAGTCCCGCTGCGGCCATCATGGAAAACAAGATACCCGTGGCCGTGGGAGCGGCGAACCGCCCCGCCAGGATGAGTTCTTTCCACGTCGTCCAGTTCCCCCACTCGGCGGCGGGCAGCAGAAGGTACATGAAATAGAGGGCGGCGATGATCCAGGGAAACGCCGCGGTGGTCATCGCGACGCCGTAATCCTTGCCGAGCGAGCGCACCTGGCTCTGGTCCAGCTCGAACTCGTAACCGACGTGGATCATGATGAAGGCCAAACCGAACATGGTGAGAAACCGGACCGCCTCGGCAACGGCGGCATACGCCGATCCCAGCCCGGCCGGCAGCAACTGGGAACCCACCAGGCCCGCCACCAGAAGTGTGGAGAAGAGGGTGATCTTTTTCATCGAATCGGCTCCTTTGCGTTCGGCACCCGTCGGTGATCGTGCGGCATCGGGGTCGCCGCCATTGGATGCCGGCAACCCCTCAAGCGATCCCGCACCACTCGGGCGTCCCGACGTCGGGCCGCGGATCCAATCAGCGACCGGCGGGCCGCAACTCCAGGTCGAATCCGTCGAGGGCGGCGCCGGCCGCTGCTTCAGCGTCGCGAAGCAGGCGGCGGGGTGGATCGCCCAACCAGCTGAAGTCCAGCCGGTAAAAACGGGCGGTCGCCACGTCGCCGACGACGAGTGCGCGTCCGTCTGGGGAGAACGCGATGCCCGTAACGCTCTGGCGACTGCCGATGACCACATCGGGAGTGGCGCCATCCACCGACCAGACAGCGACATCGCCGTCGTTGCCGGCGGCGGCCAGCCGCCGCGAGTCAGAGGTGAAGGCCAGCCGGATCACGCCGCCGCGCTGCCAAGCCAGGTTTCGGACGATCCGGCGGGAGTTCAGGTCGACCAGTACCACCCGGTCGGCGAAATCGGAAGCCGCCAGTAACCGGCCGTCGGGCGCGATCACCACACTGAACAGGTCGGCGTCGCTGACGGCCAGCCGGGCGGCGGTGGTTGCGCCGGTGCGGGCGTCCCAAAAGTCCAGCGCGCCCTTGTCGGACGCAGTGACGATCAGGCACCCGTCGGGTGAGAAGGCCACGCCGCGCACCGGGCCGTTGGCGGGGGCGATCACGCGCACCGGACGGTCGCCGGTGCCGTCCCAGATCCGGACGGTGCCGTCGCTGCTCGCCGACGCGAGGCTGGCGCCGTCCGGCGCGAACGCCACGCGCTGAATCAGCGATTTGTGGGCGGACCAGGACCGCTTCAGTCGGCCGGTCTGCGGATCCCACAGCCGGATGAACCCGTCATATCCGGCGGCAGCCAGAATCCGACCGTCGGGTGAAAAGACCGTGTCGGAGATGATGTCGCGGCTGGCCGACAACGTCCGCAGCAACCGGCCGGTGGCAGCCGCATAGAGTCGGACGGCGCCGTCATTACCGGCCACCGCCACGGTCTGCCCGTCGGGGGACAGACTGATTGACCAGATGTACTCCTGGCCGGGGGTGGTATAAACGGGTTGGCCCGGCTGGACATCCCACACCTGCAGCCGGCCGTCTTCGCCGCAGGTGGTCAGCCGGTGTCCATCCGGCGTGAAGGCGACGTCCCAGATGGCATGGGCGTGGCCGGCGAGCTGGAGCCGCAGGGTGCCCGAAGACGCATCCCACAGGCTGATGGTCGCGTCCCAGGTTCCGGCGGCCACCGTGCGGCCGTCGGGGGCGAAGGCGACGGCAAGGACTTCGTCGGCGAACTCCTCACCGGTGAACACGGGCCGGCCGGTGGCGGTCTCCCAGACCCGCAGCGTCTTATCGGAACTGACCGACGCCACCAGCGCGCCATCGGGTGAAAGCGCCACACTCCGGACCACCCCCTGGTGACCTGTCAACACGCGCCGCGCGCGGCCGTCGGGAAGCGCCCAGAGGCGGACCGTCCGGTCGCGGCTGACGGAGGCAAGGAGTCGGCCGTTGGCGGCGACAGCCAAGTGGGTCACCGGGGCGTTGTGGCCGATGAACACCAGCCGCCGCCGGGCGGTGGTGGCGTCCCAGACGCCGATGGCGCCTGAGGCTTCGGCGGTGAAGAATGTCCGGCCGTCGGGGGCGAACTCCACATCGGCGATGGTTCCCGGCGGTCCGGTCAGTGCGAGAGTACCCAAGCCCGACACGGTGTCCCACGCCCGAATCTCGCCCGCGACTCCGGAAACCAACAGTGTCCGCCCGTCCGGCGAAAAAGCCAGTCCTCGCGGTCCGCGGCGGAAGCCGGTCAAGGTGTGCGCGAGCTGACCGGTGGCCAGCTCCCAGAGGCGGATGGTCCGGTCATCCCCGATGGCCGCCACGAACCGGCCGTCCGGTGAAACAGACCCGGCCAGCAGGGGAGTGCCCGCGTCGATACCACGCTGGTGCGTCAGCAGTGCGTTCGCCTGGGCCTGGAACAGCCGCGAGCAGGCGATCACCCGCTGACGGACGCTGTCCGGCTGCGACTCTGTGAACGCGGCTGACGCGAACGGCCCGGCCGGATTGGCCGGATTGTGCAGCAGCGAGGCGGCGGCAAACACCCGTGCGGCCAGATAGTGGCGGTCCTGGACAAGCCGGGCCGACTTTTCGTTGAAACCCTGGGCGATGTGATAATTGGCCAGCAGATGCTCCCGATGTTCCCGGGCTCGGGCCTCGCGGAGGCGGGCGTTGGCGATGCCCAGCAGGACCAGCGCCACCAGGATCACGCCGAGGATCACGCCGGCGGCGATGATGGCCGGCTTGTTTTTGACGGCGAAGCGGCGGAGATGCTGCCAGGAGGTGTACTCGTGCGCGATGACGCGGGCGCCGCTTTGGAAGGACTGGATTTCTCGCGCCAGCTCCCGGGCCGAGGCGTACCGGTCGGCAGGGTCGCGCTGAAGCGCCTTGAGGCAGATCGATTCCAACTCAGCCGGGAGGGACGGCTCAAGCTGGCGCGGCGGGGTGAACCGGCCGTGCATCACGGCGAAGATGACCTGGATGGGCGACTCGCCGCCAAAGAGCCGATGACCGGTGAGGATCTCGTAGAGCACCGCGCCCAGGGCCCAGACGTCGGAGCGCTCGTCGAGCTGGTCGAGGTGGCCCTGGGCCTGCTCCGGCGACATATAAAAGGGTGTACCCACCACGGCGCCGTCCAAAGTGATTCCTTCGCGGCCGTTCTGCAGGGCCTGCATGTCCCGCGACAGCTCGTGACGGTGGATATCCTTCTTGCCTTTCACCTTGGCTAGGCCCCAGTCCAGCACCACTGTTTCGCCGAATTCTCCCAGCATGACATTGTCGGGCTTGATGTCGCGATGGATGACACCGCGACTGTGGGCGTAAGCGATTGCCTGGCAGAGGTCGGTGAAGTGGGACAGCAGGTGGAGCCGATCGGTCAGCGTCCGGCAGTCGCGGAGCGCCTGGGTGAGGGTGCGGCCGCGGACCCGCTTCATCGTGTAATACAGAGTGCCATCCGGGCGGATGCCCAGCTCATAGACCGGCACGATACTGGGATGCTCCAATTGGCCGGTGACCCGTGCCTCGCGCAGGAAGCGGATGACGGTGAGCGGCGCGGTGCCGGCGGTGCCGGCCCCGGACACGGAAAGTGTATCGCGGCTCACCGCGAACTCGCCGAGCAGTTCCTTGAGCACGATCTCGCGACCCAGGTGCCGGTCGTGCACCAGCAGGATCCGGCCGATCCCCCCGCGAGCCAGCTCGGCCGCCGCGGCGTCGCCGCCGGGATAGTCGTATCGATGGGCGCACTCCGGAGTCACCGTGAACAGGTCCGGTCCGGATTCAGGCAGGTGCGGCTCATCCGTCCGCTCGGGCGGCGGGTCGTCGGGGGGTGTCCTCATGCCTGCATTGTAACGGCCCTTCCCGCCGGGTTCAACGTCTAAGCGCCGCGATCCATGCGTCAGGGGGAGGAACGGTTCAATCGGCCAGGGGTATGTAGGCGGCCAGGTTCAGCAGGACCAGCGTCCGGATCTTGTTCTCCATCTGCAGTAACCGCAGCACCTGTGTGGCGGGGAGCACGGCTTCGAACTTGTGCTGGGATTGCTTCTTCAGATGGACCTCCGCCTCCTCGATGGCCTGGGCTTCGGCGATCAGCTTCTGGGCGTCCTCGTCCTGCACGGCGCCCTTGTTCCAGACATCGGTGTAGGCGAACACCAGCTTTTGGATCCACTCGTTGATCTTGGTCAGGTCCGCCTGGCGGGCGTCGTAGACGGGCCAAAACGCCCGGGCCTGCACGGTGGTCATCGTCAGGTTCTCGGCCACCAGTAGCTTCTTGTCCGCCTTCAGCTTGTTGCGCAAGATCTGCCAGTCGTCCGCCGGTTCGGACCGGGCGGAGTCGGCCGCCAGGAACGACACGGCCGGCAGTATCAATTCGAGGCACACGGTGACAGTTGAAATCATGGGAGCTTCTTTGATATTGGATCAAACAGCATGTCTCTCGATCGTGGCCGGGAATCCGGCATCGGCAATGGGGACATGATTGTTGAGCGGTCACAGAATGGCAGCAGATTTCTTCGGATAGCTGCCCATTCTGCACCGCACCTGTTCGTGCTCCAACTCGTGTTCGTAATCGTAATCCGTAATCGTGCTCGTAATAGTCATCGTAATCGAGACTCGAGACTCGAGACTCGAGGCTCGTTACCGATCATCAGTCATCGGACTTCGGAAATCGGACACCGGTGGCGTCGTGTGTCAGCGCTGGCGGCGGGGAGTTGAACTTGTGAACCTGTAAACCTGCGAACGGTAGATCGCAGGTGCGCGCACGGTTACAAATTACGATGACGATTCCGAGAATACGCTAGGGGCGGATGACCCGATCGGCGGAGGCCAGCAATTCCACCGTTTCCGTCATGGCGCCGACGATGCCGACGCGCAGCGCGGCGCGGCGGCCGTAGTGGTCCAGGCAGGTGCCGCAGGAAGCGACCTTCGCCCCGCGCGATGCGAGGGCGCGGATGCTCTCCAGCGCCTCGCCGTCGGTGGTGGTGAGAAAGACGCCGGAGTTCACGCACACCACGAAGTCGAGGGTGATTTCGGAGTCCACGATTTTCCTTAGGAATCCCTGCAGCAGTTTCCGGCCCAGCTCCGGGTCGCCGGCGCCCATCTGGTCGGAATTGAGGTACAACACCTGCATGGATCACGCCTCCCCGAAAATGATACGGTCCATTTCAACATAAGATCGAATCCGGTCCAAGCACTTTCTGGGTAGCGGGCCTCGATCCGCTTATTCAGAGCAAAACGATGACAGATCAGGTCCAACACCGGCAGGGGGGTGCCTTCAGACCTGCCGCTCCAGGAGGAGCTCCCGGCCGTCGCGGCGGAAGCCGGCGGCGCGCAGCGCTTCGGCATACGGGCTGGCGGCAGCAGGCTCGCCGTTGATCTCCGCCACACGGACGCGGGGCAGCGGCCGCACCGCCCGTTGCGTCCAGGCGGCGAACATGGCCAGACCGCGCGGCAGCGACGGGTCGTCCGGCGGCACCGCGATCGCCAGCGCTTCGCCCATCCGCCGGGAGACCAGCATGATGTCCGTCCCGCGGAAGACCACGTGGTTCGACGGCAGGCGCGCCGGCAGCGCCGCCGGCAGCCCCGGCAGGCCCAGCCCGCAGGGGGAGGCCGGGTCGGCGGCGCAGAGCCGGTACACGACGTCGGCCGGGAGCGGTTCGGCTAACGCCCGCGCCGCCGCCGGCGAGGCGAACTGGATCCCGGGCACCCCGTCAAAGAAGCGCCCGGCCACCACCTCGCCCGACAGCTCCATGAGTCGGAGCGCCGGGAACACCGCGCCCCAGCGCAGCTCCGGCCGTTCGCCGGCCAGCAGCTCCCGGAACACCACGCCGTAGCGCCGCAGGAGCAGGCGGACCCGTTCCTTGGCGAACTCCAGCCGCTCCAGGGCGTCGGCCGGTTCCGGGTCCGCCGGCAGGGCCCGCCAGAGGCCGGCCCAGGGGCGGCTGGCCCGCCAGCGGGCCAGCCCCGTGCGGCGGCCGTGTCCGGCCAAAGCGGCGACGGATTCGACCTCGAAGCCGTGCTCCAGCCCCCGTCGGACTGCGGCGAACGCGTCGGTGGTGAGAACGCCCGCCCAGGCCAACTGCCAGAGGCCGCGGGTGGCGGTCTCGCTGGACAGACCCATCTCCGCGATCAAGTCGTCAAGCCGGAAGCGGCCGCGATTGCCGCGGAAGAACGCCGCCAATTGAGCAGTCGCCGGATCCGCCGCCGGCCCGGTCGCATCCGGCCGGGCGAACAACGCCAACTGGTTTTCGAACGAAAACGCCAGCCGCTCCGCGCCGTCGCCGAACCAGGCCAGCCCCTCGCCGGCCATGAGCGCGTCGAGCCAGTCAGGCCGGTAGCCGGCGAGGCGGGCGGGGAGGATCTCTGTTTCCCAGAGCTCCACCCGCGCGCCCCAGCCCATGAGCGCGTCGAGCCGCGCCCGCAGCGCGTCGGGTCCGTCGTCGTCGGCAAGTAGCCCCTGATGTGCCGCCAGGAAGAGTGGCAACTCCGCCAGCGGCCGCACCGGCGCCGCCGGCCGGGCCTCGCGGCGGCGGAGCCGGAGCAGCGCGTCCAGGTTGCGCCGGTCGCAGACGGCATCCGGATCCTCCGCCGGCGGCTCGCGGAAGGGGCCGGCGGCGAGGTGGCCGTCGGCCAGCAGCCGCGCCAGGGCCTTCCGCAGCCGGGCTGGGGGCACACCCAAGGCGGCGACGATTTCGGCGGGGGTCACCGGGCCGTAGAACACCAGCCATTCCTGCAGAAAGGCTGCGAGTTCCGCCTCGTCACCGGCCAGGGCATGGAGCACGTGGTCTGCTTCTCTGGCGGAGACGCGCACGACGCCACCGATGGGTCCGGCGAGGCGCGCCACCCGGCCGGCAAGTTCGTCCGCCCAGGCCGCTGGATCGGCGCCTGCGTCCCGCGCGGCCGCCGCCAGCAGCGCCGCCCATTCGGCTTCGGGGATGGCCCGCCGCTCGCCCACCCAGAACGCCAGCTCATCGGGGGTGTCGGGGGCATAGCCCGGCGCCAGGCGGTGGAGCTTGGCCTGAAACGCGTCCAACAAGCCGGCGGGAAGCCGGGGGCGGGCGGCGGGTTCTCTGGCCAACGCATCGAGGACGTCGGCGTCGGTGGGCAGTTCCCCCGGGGCCTCGGGCGTGTCGTCGCCGTACAAGTAGGTCCCGGTCCGGCGCCACAGCACTGCGGCGGCGAACGGAGACGGCGCGCGCGTCGTCACCTCGGTGACGCGGATGGCGCCGGAGCCGAGCTCCGCCAGGAGCCGCTCCAGGGCGTCCAAGTCGAAGTCGACGGTCAGACATTCCCTCCACGCCTCGGCCAGGATGGGGAACTCGGGATCGTCCCCCACCGCCGCCAACAGCTCCTTGGCCCGCAGCCGATGGAGCCACAGCGGCGTCCGCTGGCGGAAGCCCGCGCGCCGCAGCAGCAGCGCCCGGCCGGCGCACTCGCGGAAGCGGGCGCCGAAATAACCGGTGGCGCCGAGTCGCGCCCGGACCAGGTCGCGGACGGTGGCCGGCGTCACCCACTCCAGCAGGCGGGCGACGGTCACCTCCGGCGGCGCCTCCAGGAGCACGCAGTCGTCGCTCACGAAGTAGGGGACCGCGCGACCGAGGTGCGCCACGCAGGCGGCGGCCGCGGCCAGGGCGAAGGGGCGGTTGACGCAGCCGCCCCAGCCGGTATGGAGCAGGAGCTGGCGCCGCCGCTCGGGGTGGACCGGATCGGGACAGCTTTCGGCGAGCAGGTGGTGCCGGTGCGGCAGCGACGCACCGGCGGCCTCGCGCTGGCGGCGCAGGTAATCGCCCAACACGCCGGCCGCCTCGGGCGTCAGGTGGTAGCGGGACGCCAGCTCGCCGGGGTAGTCCGGATCGTCCAGCCGCCCGTCGGCGATTTCCAGCAGGCAGCCGATCCGCTCCGCCAGCGACCAGGTGCGGCCCTGCTCCTCGGCCCGCCAGAACGGGACCAGGGAATGGCCGCGGCCGCCGGGGACCGCCTCCACCTCGTTGGCGGTGATGCGGGTGATGCGCCAGATCTGGTTACCCAGGGGGAAAGCGTCGCCGAGCGACCGCTCCCAGACGAACTCCTCGTCGAGCTGGCCCACAGCCGCCTTCGTGTCGGCGGCGCGCAGGGTGAAATAGCCGCGGTCGGGGATCACCCCGCCCGACAGGAGCAGCAATCCGCGCACGTGGGGCCGGGCGCGGGCGCGCCCGGCGGCGTCCACCGCCAGCCGCGGCTGCAGCTCCCGGAGCCGTGTGCCGGCCCACCGGCCGGCCAGCATGGCCACGACGCGGTCGAAGTCCCGCCGCTCCAGGTCGTGGTACGCGGTGCAGCACCGAACCTCGGCAAAGAGCTCGTCCAGCGAGCGGGCGTCGTCCACGGTCATGGCCAGAATCACTTGGGCCAGCACATCCAGCCCGCCGGGGCGGGGGACGACGGGCTCGATGGCGCCTTCGGCCACCGCCCGGGCCGTGGCCGCCGCGTGGACGAGCGCCGACGGGTGCAGCGGCAGGAAGCAGCCGCGCGACGTCCGGCCCACGCCGTGGCCGGCCCGGCCAATGCGCTGCACCGCCGAAGTCACGGAGTAGGGCGGCTGGACCAGGACCACCGCCTCGACGCTGCCGATGTCGATGCCCAGTTCCAGCGAGGAGGTGGCCACGATGGCGGCCAGCTCGCCCCGCTTGAAGCGGGCCTCCGCTGCGGCGCGGATCTCGCGGGCCAGCGCCCCGTGGTGGGAGTAGGCCAAGTCGCGGCCGGCCGACTCGTTGATGGAGCGGGTGAGCCGCTCCACCAGGCGGCGGCTGTTGGCGAAGAACAGGGTGGTGCGGTGGCTCTCGATCTCACCGCGGCACCGCTCCGCCACCTGCAGCCACCAGTGAGCCGGCGGCTCGCCCGGCGCCGGCGCGGGCGGAGCGTCCACCCGCAGATCGTAGCGCCGGGCGCCGGGCGCCTCCACGTGCTCCACCGCCCGTGCCTCATAGAAGGACTCGGGGGGAGCGACCACGAGGCGGTATCCGCCCACGAACGCAGCCACCGCCGCCGCCGGCCGCACCGTGGCCGACAAGGCCACCCGCTGGAACTCGCCGCCGAGCCGCGCGAGCCGCTCCACCGCGGTCATCAGGAACAGGCCACGCTTCTCGCCGGCCACGGCGTGGATCTCGTCGAGGATGACGGTGGCCGTTCCCTGCAGGGCGCGCCTGCCCGAGGCCGACAACAGGAGGATGTTCAGGCTCTCGGGCGTGGTGATGAGGATCTCGGGTGGGCGGCGGATGATCCGGCGGCGCTCGCCGAGATCGGTGTCGCCGGTGCGCACCGCCACGCGGATCTCGGGGAACGGGGCGTCCCGCGCGGCGAACAGCTCCCGCAGCTCCGCCAGCGGCCGCTCCAAATTCTGCCGGATGTCGTTGCCCAGCGCCTTGAGGGGCGACACGTACAGCACGCGAGCTTCGGCGGGGGGGACGTCGCCCGCGGCGAAGCGGTTGAGCGCCCACAGGAATGCCGCCAGCGTCTTACCGCTGCCGGTGGGTGCGGTGAGGAGCACGTGCCGCCCGGCGGCGATGGCGGGCCAGGCGAGCGCCTGCGCGGCAGTGGGCGCGCCGAGACGGCCGCGGAACCACTCCGCCACCAGCGGGTGGAACGCAGCCAGTGGATCGGGCCCGGCGGCGGGCGGTGGGGACGACTCGGTCATGGCGACGATGCGGTCTCCCGGTCTTTGCCGGAGATTATATCACCCGCGGCGCCGGTGAGGCAGAATCACCACGGAGGCACGAAGGACACGAAGAGAGCATCCCATTTGCCATTGATCATTTTATATTTTGTCAGTTTTCATTTCAGATCGGTGCATGGGAGAAGATTATTGGTTATTGTTGATTGCTGATATCTGTTTGGTTGTTTGGAGCCGCGTCGGATTGTGCCGGGACCAGGGTGCTGGGACCTGATGCCTGGGATCTGGGATTCGGGGCCGAGGTCCAGGACCCAGAACCGAAAACTCGGAATCGAGGTCCCGGGTCCGAAGTCCGGTGTCCGACGTCCAACATCTTCCTTTGTGTCCTGTGCATCTTCGTGGTGATTAACGGCCGAAAAGAATGTTCAGTCGTCTTCCGCGAGCGGGCACTGAGGATCGTCGGCAAGGTAGTCGCCGGTGAGCGCGTGGGCCAAGGCCCAGCACCCGGCGCAGTCGGCCACGCCGCAGAAGCCGCACCGCAAGCCGCTGAGCTGCGGGCGCAAGGCGTCCATGGAAAAGCGCGCCAGCCGGCGGAGGATATCGGCGAACGGTTCCGCCAGCGCGTTGCCCACCCGCAGGGGCAGCCGGCGGCACGGATAGACGTCCCCGTCCGGCATGAGCGCCATGGATTCGTCCCCCAGATTGCAGAGCGCGCCGCGGAGTGGATCCGCTTCTCCGGGCGGCAGCCCCAGCCAGAAGGCGCGGTACGGCAGCAGGGCCTCGGGTTCGGTCTCGAGCCCGGCCGCGGCGGCGATGGCCGCCACGGCGTCGCGCCAGTCGGCGGCGGTAAGCACCTCGGCGGCGAGCCGGCGGCCGCGGCCCAGGGGCACGAAGCGTTCGAAGATGATGCCGTGGAGGTCCGCGCCGCGCGCCCACCGCACGGCCTCGGCGATGCGGCCGGCGTTGTATCGCGCCAGGGTGAGCATGACCACCAGGGGCTTGCCGGTGTGCCGGAAGCGCTCCAGGTTGGCGGAGACGCGGTCGAAATTGCCGCGTCCGCGCACGGCGTCGTTGGCCGCCGCGTCGGCGGCCTCCAGCGAGATCTTCAGCGCGCCGATCCGGGGAAAGGCGGCGATGCGCGCCAGGGTGTCGTCGTCGGCCACGGTGCCGTTGGTGATGATGTGCGCCTCGGCCAGGTTGGCGAAGCCGTGCAGATGCGTCACCAGGTCAAAGAATCCGGGCAGGAGCAGCGGCTCGCCGCCGGTGAGGTTCACCGACACCGGCCGCGGCGCCAGCGCGCCGAACACGCGGTCGGCCAGTCGGCGGAGTGCCTCCGGCGCCAGTTCGCGGCTTCCGTCGAATGCGTCCTGGTAACAGTGGGTGCAGCGCAGGTTACACCGGTCGGTGAGGTGCCACTGGAAGCCGAAGAGCGGAGCGGTGTCGGGTTGCTGGTCGTTCATGGTTCGTGGGCGCCTTGACGCCGGGAGATTATACCATCGGTCGGGGAGAAGGCCGCGGCGGGGAGAGCGGGCATGATTCCGCGATCGTCTTTCATTAGTCAGTTTTCATGTGTCATTGTATTAGCTATTGATTATGGCTCATTTTTTATAGGCTATTTGGAGTCATGATACGCAATTGCATATCCCGAACTTCGAATCCCGAATGCCGAGCCGCGAACCCGAACCGCGAGCCTCGATTACGAACTACAATCACGATTACGAGCACACACTCTCAATGAATGGGAACGAACCCGGAATTCCGGCAACTTTTTCCCGCTCCACTCGTACACGCCAGCGTCATTATTCTGAATCATTGGAGCACAACATGGGGAAGCAGGAAGGACTGGATCGGCGTCGGTTCATCCGGGGCGGTGTGGCCGGAGTGGTGGGAGCCGGACTCCTGCCGGTCGGCGGTTTGCTGGCGGCGGATGAACCGCCTGCCGCGCCAGCCGATCCGAAGATCCGGGAGTACCGAACGCTGGGCCGCACGGGGTTCAAGGTGTCGGACATCAGCTTGGGCTACTGCAACGCTGAGGCGGTGATCAAGATGATGCTCGCCGGGGGGCTGAACTACATCGACACCGCCGAAAGCTACAAGAACCAGACGGTTGTCGGCAAAGCCATCCGGGACCGGGACCGGAAATCGGTCTTCATAACGTCCAAGCTGGAGCTCAAGAAGGAGGACACCGTCGAGGGGCTCACCGACCGGTTCCGCAAGTGCCTCGAGGAGCTGCAGACCGAGTACATCGACTGCATGATGAACCACATGCCGGAGGAGCTCGAACTGGTCCGGCACGGGGCGTTCCACGCCATGACGGCCAAGATGAAGGCGGACGGCAAGCTCCGGTTTGTCGGCATCGCCCATCACGGCGTGAGCTGGGCGGAGGATCCGAAGAACCCTATGGAGATGGTGCTCGGCGCCGCGGCCGAGGACGGCCGCTACGACGTCATGCTGCTGGCGTACAACTTCCTGGCGCGCGAGGCCGGCGAGAAGGTTCTGCGACTCTGCGCCGAGAAGAATATCGGCACCACCCTGATGAAGACGGATCCCATCGGCAAGTACTACCTCCTGAAGGAACGCGTGGACAAACTCGTGGCCGAAGGGAAAGAGGTGCCGGAGTTCTACAAGAAGTACCTGGAGCGCCTCCAAAAGGATCTGGAGAACGCCCAATCGTTCATCAAGGAGCACAACCTGACCAACCCGGCCGAGATCCGCGCTGCGGCCATCCGGTGGGCGCTGGCCAATCCCCATGTGCACGCCGTCTGCTGCAGCGCCCAGAATTTCGACCAGGCGTCCGCCTTCATGGAACTGTCGGGCACCAAGCTGACCCGCCGCGAGGCGCGCCAGCTCCAGGCGTACGCCGATGGGTTCGGCCGCTACTACTGCCGCCACGCCTGCGGCGCCTGCGAGGCGAGCTGCCCGCGGGGCGTGCCCGTCAATACCATCATGCGCTACCACCACTACTACGACGCGCACGGGCGGGAGAAGCTGGCCATGCAGCAGTACGCCCGCCTCACCACGGCCAAGGCGGACGTCTGCACCGACTGCGAGGGTCACTGCGAGCGGAGCTGTCCCCATGGCGTGGCCATCCAGGGCCTGCTGACGCTGGCGCACCGGCGCCTCACATTGGTTTAAGGGACGATACCCGACCCGTCTGGTTCGGGCGGGCGGTTAGTCGGTGAAGGGGTGGATCGGTGAAGCGAGAGGCGAATCAACCATCAATCGCATTGAAACCTGCAACCCTTTCTACGGCTCGATGACGATCACGAGCACGATTTCAAAATATGATTACGAATTCCGAGCACGAACCCTCAACCCTCAACTGATCTCGAACCTGAAACCTGCGAACCCGGAACTTGCGAACCTGGAACCTGTGAACTTGTGAACCTGGAACCCGTGAACCCTCAGGTCCGTTCGAGATAAAACCAGGGCGCGGGTACGAGCCCCCAGCCTCGAGCCACAAGTCTCAAGTTGTTCACTCCCCCTTCCGGTATTCCGCCTCCACCGTGATGGCGATGCCGCCGCGGGCGGCGAACTCGCCGCGGACCACGCACCACCGGGGCGCCAGCGCCCGCACCAGGTCGTCGAGGATCGTGTTGGTCACATGTTCGTGGAAGGCGCCCTCGTTGCGGAACGACTCGAGGTAGAGCTTGAGCGACTTGGACTCCACGATCTTCCGGTCGGGAACGTACTCGATGGTCAGGCTGGCGAAGTCCGGCTGGCCGGTGACGGGGCAGACGCAGGTGAACTCGTCGGTTTCGAGAGTGACCGTGTAGTCCCGCTTTGGATGCCGGTTGGGGAACGTCTCCAGCTTGCGGCTCGGCTTGGCCGGGTGGCCGAGAATCGTCAAACCATTCGCCTTGGATTGTTTCTTTGTGGCCATGGCGCATCCTCCTGAGGTGACACTGTCACTGTACCGCCCGCCGGTCCGGACCGTCAACGGCTTTTTCGTTTCAGGCTGTTGGATCAAGCGACGAAAGCCCGTGGCGTCACCATCAGGGCGTCAGCGGAATCTTCTGGGCGATATCGTGGCGCAGGAAGGCGTCCAGCTTGTTCTCGAGCTGGTAGAAGCGGGTCACCTTCGAGGCGGGCAGGACGGCGCGGAACCTGGCCACCCACTGCCGGCGTGTGGCGAGCAGCGCCTCCTCGAAATCCAGCCATGCGTCCAGCAGTTGCCCGGCCTGCAGCTCGCTCAGAGTGGCGGGCGATTGGGCGAATTTCAGGAGACGGTCCACGAGGGGATCGCCCAGAGGCTCGATCGCCGCATGGTATTCCCGGTACAGGGGCCAGAACGCCGCCGCCTCCGCTTCAGTGAGCGTCAGGTTGTCGCGGATGATCGTCTGCCGCTGGGTCAGGATGATCTGGCGGTTCAGCTCGACGCGGGCCCGTTCCTGGGCGGCGGTCCCGGCCGTCAGCAGGCCCAGCAGGCAGATGATGATGGTCAGGAGACGTGGATGCATGCGAAACCTCTGGATGGGGATATCCGGCGCGGGCTAGCAGACACCGCCGGAACGGATCTGCCAAAGAACAGTTCCAACGGACGCCAGAAATCGGCGCCGCCGGGGGCGTTCAGGGCTGGGGCGTGGTGATGATCGGCTTCAGGTCATATCCCTGGACGGCGATGCGCCGGAGGATGTCGTCATACACCGCCGGTTCCAACGCCGGGGTGCGGCTCAGGATCCAGAGGTACTTGCGGTCGGGGTGGCCCACCACCGCCCAGCGGTAATCGGGATCCAGTTCGATGACCCAGTAGGCGCCGCTGAACGGCCAGAAGAACTGGACCTTCAGCTTGGCGTTCGTGGCGCGGTCAACCACCCACGCCTTGCCGCGGGCCTCGCTCGTGTCGCCGTCCTGTTCTCGGCAGCGGTTGATCACGGTGATTTTGCCGTCAGGGCGCAGCTCGTAGGTGGCGGTGGTCCCGCCGGCACACTGCTTCTGGAAGAAATTGGGGTAGCGGGCAATCTCGTACCATGTGCCGGCGTAGCGCGTGAGGTCGACGCGGTCCACCACGCGGGGCGGTGCCGCTTGGGAATGCGCCGCGGTGAGGCAAAGCAGGGTACCGATGGTTAACCAGCGCATGGGCCGCACCTCCGAATGTGACTGGCAATCACCCCGTGATTGCAATCGATCCGACCCGTGCTGGGATGCGCGGAGCGGCCGCCGGATTCCGCCGGCGGATTGCAGGTCAGGCCTTTTCCGGTGCGTCCGGAGCCGCTAGGCCCGCCGCCCGGCGCACGACGCGCACGGTCCAGTCGCGCAGGTCCTCCACCACAAGGTAGAGAGTGGGCACCACCACCAGGGTCAGGAAGGTGGAGGTGGTCAGTCCGCCGAACAGGGCCAGGGCCACCGGTGCGTACTGCTGGGCCCGGAAGCTCACGGCGCCGAACCACTGGGGCACGATCACCGGGAGGATCATGGGCAGCAGGCCGAAAATGGTGGTCATGGCCGTCATCAGGATGGGGCGAAGCCGGTCCTTGCCGCCGGTGACCAGCGCCTCGAGCCGCGGCAGCCCCTTTTCCCGGCGCAGGATGTTGACGTGGTCCACAAGGATGATGGCGTTGTTCACCACCACCCCGCACATGAGCATGATGCCGAGGTAGGCGGTGGAAGACAGCGGCGTCCCGGTGAGCCAGAACGTCAGGCTGACACCGGTGATGGCGAACGGCACGGTGATCATGATGATCATGGGCTGGGCCAGCGACTCGAACAGCGACGCCATGATGATGAAGATGAACAGCAACGCCAGCCATACGGCGAAGGTCTGCATCTCCTGGCTCTCGGCGAAGCGTCGGAACGAGCGGCCCATCTCCCACGAGTAGCCGGGCGGCAACTCGAGGTCGCCCAGGGCGTCCTGGAGGCTCTGCTGGAGCCACATCATGCCGGAACGGCCGGTGTTGGCCGAGATGGAGACGATCTGCTTCCGGTTTTCCTTGCGGATCACTCGCGGCCCGGCCTGGAATTCGGGCTGGGCGACGGTGGACAGGGTGACCAGCGCGCCCGACGGGGCGGCCACTTTCAGGTTCAGGATCTGGTCGATGCTCTTCCGGTCCGCCTCGCGGAAACGGACGATCACATCCACCTCGCCCATCTCGGTGTTGTAGCGGGTGGTTGCCCGTTCGCTGAGCGCGCCGCTGATGGTCTGGGCCACCTGCCGCGGGTTGAGGCCCAGCGACTCGGCCTTGACCCGATTGACGCGGAAGTGCAGCTCCTGATCGCCGCTCTCGAGGTCGGTGGTGACGTCCTTGACCTCGGGCAGGCTCATGAGCCGGGTCTTGATCTGTTCGGCGTAGAGGGCGAGGATTTCGCGGTTGTCGCCGCGCAGCTCCACGTTGAAGCCGCCCTCGGAACCGCCGAAGTGCCGCATGGCGCCCACCTGGTATTCGACACCGGGCTCGGCCGGCAGCAGCGCCTGCATCCGCTCCTTCAGGATGTCGACAGACGTGAGCTGGTCGCCCTCCTCGGTGAAATAGAGGCTGAGCTCACCGCTGTAGCGGCCCAGGCTCCGCCGCTCCTTGCCGTAGGAGGTGGTGTAGGTCTCGACCTCCAGCGCCTGCCGGTTCTTGGCCACCGTGTCCTCGATCCGGTCGAACAGGGCCGCCATCTCCTCCATGTTGTAATTCGACGGCATCAGCACATTGACGTTCAACTCGCGCGCCGCCACCCGGGGCATGTCCTCCTGCTCGATCTGGGAGAAAAGCCAGAAGCTGAACCAAAGCACCGGGACCAACAGCAGCAGCACGACATAGCGTCCGCGCAGGGTCCAGGCCATGAACCGGCCGTAGAGTTGGGTGATCCACTGCAGGAGGCGCAGCTTGGGCTTTTCCTGGCCGGTGTAGATCCGCGAAGCGATCATGGGCACGAGGGTGAGCGAGACGACCAGCGAGGAAACCAGCGCCAGGGTCACGGCGATGCCGAAGTCGCTCATGAACTTGCCGAACATGGACTGCGAGGCGAAGAGCAGCGGCACGAAGACAATGATGGTGGTCAGGGTCGAGGCGGTCACGGCCATGCCCACTTCGCGACTCCCCACCCGGGCGGCGTCCATGGCGTTGAGCCCTTCCTCCTGCCTGTGGCGGAAGATGTTCTCCAGCACCACGATGGAGCTGTCCACGATCATTCCGACGGCGAACACCATGCCCATGAGCGAGATGATGTTGATGCTGATGTCCACGACGCCGAGAGACCGGAGGGCGTACATGCCGGCGAATGTGAACACCACGCAGATAGGCATCGAGATGGACAGAATGAGCGTACTGCGGACCTTCCAGAGGAACAGAAACATGATCGCCAGCGCCAACAGGCCGCCGTACATGCCGCCCTCGCTCAGGTCGGAGATGGTGCCCAGGATCTCCTCCGACGAGTCGCGGAACACGCGGTACTCGAGCCCTCTGAGCTCGGGCAGCTTGTGCAGCTGCTCCAGCTCGGCCGTCACCGACTGGCACACCTCCACAACATTGGCGGTGGAGGCCTTGAAAATCCGCACAGTCACGGCATCCTGGCCGTTGAAGTGATAGACGCTGGTCCGTTCGGGATAGGCATAGCGCACGTCGGCTACGTCGCGGATGCGCACCGTGGTTCCGCGGATGGGCAGGTCCCGGATCTCCTGCAGGTTCTGGAATCGGCCCACCGCCCGCAGGAAGTACTTCTTGCCCTGTTCGTACAGGTACCCGGATCCCAGGTCCAGGTTGTTGTTCCGGAGAGACTGGCCCAGGGTGTATACATCGAGGCCGAACGCCTGCACCCGGTCCGGATCGATGTCGATGTACACGTCTTTCTGGTCGAGGCCGCGGACGTCCACGTTGGCGACGCCGTCGATCCGCTCCAGCCGGGGGCGGATCACGTTGTCCATCAACGGGTTGAGTTCGTCGCGCGACTGCTTCAGGGTCATGGTCAGATGGAGGATGGGGCTCTGGGTGGTCTGCCAGCGCCGGATGTAGACATTGCGCACGCCCGATGGAAGCAGGTTCCGCACCTGGTCGATCTTGTCGCGCACCTCCAGGCTCTTCAGGTCCATGTCCGCGTCGTAATCGAATTCGAGCATGACATTGGAGCCGGAGCCGGAGGACGACGACGACATGCTCTTGAGTTCGGTGACGGTGCCGAGGATGTCCTCGATGGGACGGGTGATGTCCTGCTCCACCTCTTCGGGTGACGACGACGGGTAATCCACCTGCACCCGGAGGCTCGGGAAGCTGATCTCCGGCATGAAGAGGAGCGGCAGCTTGAAGATGCTGATGACCCCGAGGACGATGGCCATCAGCGTGAGCATGATCACGGTAACCGGCCGGCGGATGGACAGTTCCGAGAGGTTCATGACTGCTTCTCGCGGATGATCCAAGTATAGAGCACCGGGATCAGCACCAGGGTCAGCAGTGTTGACGACGTCAGGCCGCCGATCAGTGTGAGTGCCAGCGGCCTGCGGAGCTCCGCGCCGCGCGCCATGCCCACGGCCATGGGCAGGAGCCCCAGCACCGTTGTGGACGTGGTCATCAGGATGGGCCGGAGGCGCAGGTGGCACGCCTTGATCACGGCGTCCCGGATGGTCAGGCCCCCGGCGCGGAGGTGGTTGACGCAGTCCAGGAGCACGATGGCGTTGTTCACCACCACGCCGGCCAGGATGATGACGCCGATGAACACCACCACGCTGATGCTCTGCCGGGTGAGCCAGAGGGTCAGCAACACGCCCACCACGGAAAACGGGATGCTGAACATGATGATGAGCGGCTGGATCATCGACTCAAACTGGGATGCCATGACAAGGTAAATGAGAAAGATCGCCAGCAGCACAGCGAACGCCATGCTCTGAAAGGCGACTGCCTGCTCCTCGCTCTGGCCGCCCAGGAAGGCGGTGAACCCAATCGGCATGGGGTTGCCGGCGATCACCCCGCGGATTTCGGTGATGACCGACGCCAGGTCGCGCCCCTCGACGTTGCCGCTGATGAGGGCGACGCGTTGCTGGTTGAGTCGACGGATTTCCGCTGGCCCTTCGGCCACCTCCAGGCTGGCCACGGTGGTGAGCGGGATGGTGTTGCCGGCGGAGTCGTGGATCTTCAGCTCGCGGATCTGGGTCAGCGTCTGACGCTGCGCCTCGGGGAGGCGGACCCGGATGTCCACCTTCCGGTCAGGCCGGACAAACTCGGTGGCCACGTCGCCCAGGATCTGGTTCCGAATGGCGGTGGCCACCCCTTGGATGGTGAGCCCGTAGGCGGACAGGCGCTGCCGGTTGAAGACGATCTGCACCTCGGGATTGCCGGCCTCGGTGCTCGCCTTCAGATCGGTGAGGCCCCGCAGGCGACACAACTCGCCGGTCAGCCGCGCAGCCATGCGCCCCAGCACCTGTTGGTTGTAGCCCTGGATGAACACCTCCACCGGCGACTTGAAGCTGAAGAAGGTGGGCCGCGAGAACTTGTAGTCCAGCCCCGGCAGCGGCGCCACCCGGGTGCGGATCTGCTCCAGGATGTGGTCTTCGGCCGCCGGGGTCACCGTGTCGTCCATCTGGATGTACAGCCAGGCGGCGTTCTCCTTGTTCTCCTCGATGCTCATGCCGGACTGGGTGGACAAGCCGGTGACGGCATAGACGCCGGCGATGCCATCGATCCCGCGAATCTCTTTCATCAGCAGGTCCACGGTCTGCTGGGTGTTGTCGATGGGGGTCCCTTCGGCCCGGTTCAGGGTCACCGAAAGCTGCCCCTGCCGGACTTCGGGGATCAGTTCACCGCCGAGCAACGGGTAAATGGCCACGGAGGCCACGGTCATGATCAACGTGACCAGCAGCACCACGGTCCGATGGCCCAGCGCGTAGAGCAGCAACCGCTCATATGCTCGGCTCAGGCCGGCGTACGCGATGTTGAAGCTCCAGGTCAGCGGCGTCAGCAGGAACAGGATGCCTTTCCAAACCAACCGGATCAGACGGGACAGGAGTCCCAACAGCATTCCAGGTAGCTCGATGGCGACAAAACGGAGGACCCGTCGCACGCCGCCGGAAGGCGCACGGTCCGGGACGTGCGTTACACCGTTGGCGTCCGGCTCGGGTTTCATTCCCTTGGAGGCCAGCATGGGAATCAGCGTGAGCGACACGAGCAAACTGGCGCTGAGCGAAAACGTTACCGTCAGCGCCTGGTCGGCGAAGAGCTGCCGGGCCACGCCCTCGACGAAGACGATGGGTAAAAAGACGCAGATCGTGGTGAGAGTGGAGGCGATGACCGCCATGCCCACATCCGAGGCGCCCTTCATGGCCGCCTCGAAAACGCCAAGACCCTCCTCGCGGAACCGCTGGATGGATTCCAGCACCACGATGGAGTTGTCCACCAACATGCCGATGCCCAGGGCCAGGCCGCCCAGGCTCATGATGTTCAGCGACAGATCGAACAGGTACATGAAGAAGAAGGTGATGATCACCGACAGCGGGATGGAGAGCGAAATGATGGACGTGCTCTTGAAGTCGTGCAGGAACAGGAACAGGACGCCCACGGCCAGGATGCCGCCCAGGAGGCCGGTGTCCAGCACCTCGTCCACAGCCTGGCGGATGAAGATGGACTGGTCGAACACCGGCGTCAGCGCCAGGCGCACGCCCCCGACGTTGATGTCGGGGAGAAGGTCCTGGGCGCGCTGCTTGACGGCGTCAGCCACGAGGATGGTGTTGGCGTCGGCGGCCTTGTAAACGGCCAACTCGATGACCTCGCGGCCGTCGAGCTTTGTGATGACGGTCCGGTCCTTGTACCCGGAGTAGACGCGGCCGATGTCCTTGAGCAGAATGTTGGCCGACCCGCGACGGGCGACGATCACCTCGCCGATCTCGTCCACTTGCTGGAACTGGCTCAGTGTCCGCACCAGGAAACGGCGCCGCCCCTCGTCGAGAATGCCGCCGCTCAGGTTGATGTTCTCCTGGGCCAGTCGCGAGGTGATCTGGGTGATGGGCAGGTTGAGGGTGTTGAGCTTGCCGTGATCCAGCTCGACGTAGATCTCCTCCTCGAGACCGCCGTTGACCTTGACTGCAGCCACGCCCTGGATGTTCTCGAGATAGGGCTTAACCTTCTCCTCGGACAGCAAACGGATCTGGGCCAGGTTCTGGTTGCCGGTGACGCCGATGCGCAGAATCGGGTCGGAGGACGGATCGTACTTGAGCAGGACGGGCTTCTCGGCGTCGTCGGGAAGCTGAACGAGGTCCAGCTTCTCCCGGACGTTCAGGCCGGCAAAGTCCATGTTGGTCTTCCAGTCGAACTCCAGAATGACGTACGACTCGCCGGCGCGGCTCACCGAGGAGACGCGGACGATGTTGTTCACCACGCCCACCGCTTCTTCGATTGGCTTGGTGATGACATCCTCGACCTCAGCCGGTGCGGCGCCCTCGTAGATCGTCTTGACCGTGAGTGACGGGTAGGTGATGTCAGGCAGCAGATTCACCGCCAGGCGGCTGTAGGAGACAACGCCGAAGATCACCAACGCCAGGATGAGCATGCTGGTGGTGACCGACCGGCGGATGGAGAATTCGACCAGTCGCATGAGTTACTTCTTCCCGTATTTTTCCATCAGTTGCTGGAAGAACGCCCGGCGCTTCTCGGGGTCGCGGAAGAGATCGGGGTCGCTCTTGCGCTTGGCCTCGACCTCGGCGCGGGCGTCAGGATTCTGCATGATCTCCGCCATGGGGCCGCGCATC